>JAEVZU010000159.1 GCA_023392075.1 Bacillota bacterium
CGTTCAGATTATTTTTGGCCTTGGACTGGCCTATATATTCATCCAGTTTTTTGGGGCGTAAACTGACTTCATCAAAATCATCAACCCGCGATTCCCTGTCAATTAATCTTTCCTCGGACATATTAACTATCATTCCTTTCGCTGTGCTCAAGGCACAAAAAGTGATGAAAAACTATATCCCTTATCGCAATGTGGCGAATAAAGGAGGTTAATTGGCCATGTGCGCTTTCAAAGTATTTGATAAATACTTTGGTATTGCTAAAATACTTTGAATATTTCGCACGGCCATAAATTCACAGGTTAGTTTGGAAGACGAACGCAAGTGAAGTCTTTCAAACTAACGCCCCCTCTACCTATGTAAAACAGCCTTATCTATCAACAGCACCTACCCTGATATCAGCTCCGTCCCTGTACAGAGTACAATACTGCAAGGTTTCTTTAACATACATGGTGCAGGTTCCTATAGTGACTTTCACACCCGGATAGATTGTGTTCAAGGAACGCACCTTACCGCTGACTTCCTGCTGCAGCTTTTCATCAAGCACTATCATTTCCTTTTTGAGTTCTTCCACCCTTGATGAAAGGTATATCTTTGTTCTTACGCTTTTTGTCAAAATTTCCTGTTTATCAGGTGTCAGCGCACCCATGCCTTCGAGTTTTTTCAATATGGTTATTGCCTGTTCCGCTTTTTTAATATCGGATTCACTGGAGGATAATTCTTCCTTAACCTGTTTATAACGTTCTCTTACAGTAGGATCCGTACCAACCTCCAAGTCGGTTACAGTAGCCATATGAGAACCTATTACCTTGGCCACTATTATTTTACCAACCTTACAGGTACCTCCAACCAGCAGACCTTTTCTTCCTGTCAGTTCAAGCTTGTTTCCGCATTTTACATTGCTGTGCATGACTGCTTCGGCCTGAATATTCCCCTGTGCTTCCACATTACAATACTCAATATATCTGGATACTATATCTCCGCCGGCAATGAGAGTTCCTTTACCCATCCCCTGCATTCCCCTTCTGAGAATAATATTTCCGGCCGCCTTGATTGTGGCGCCTTCTACTACACCATAAACTTCAACATTTCCTCCTGCTTCAACACTGAAACCGGATAGAACATTTCCTTTTATAATAACACTTCCCACAAAATTTACATTTCCGGTTGAATTGTCAACATCTGCCGGAACCTCGTGGTTTGTGTAAACGCTTACCTTTGTGGCATCAAGATATTCCACCTCTCCATCGGTGGAGGCATACAATTTTTGTCCGTCTTCAGACACATATACATTTTTTCCTCTTGGAATAATTGCAGGTCTGCCGTTTACCGCAGCAATTGCCTTGCCTTTGACCGTGATGCCCTGAGTACCCATCAACGGCGGTTCCAGAGAACAAAGCAGCTGATCCTTACTGATAGATTGAATCAGATTCAATTCTCTGTAATTTATTCTGCCATCATCCAATATGGTTGGGGTCTTGTCTACCGATGTATCAAAATGATAAATTACCGATCCGTTTTTTCCGTTTTGTGCAGGGATACCTTCTGCTACACATACGGCTTCATTATAAACCGGCCTGTTACAGCATAAATTAATGACATCTTCTTTGATTCCATATGTAACCTTTTGATTTTGAAGGGCAGAAATTATTTCGTCCCTGCTTACTTTAGAGTAGTCTTCGCTTGGATAGATGGTTACAAACGCCTTTAATTCATCAGGCGACACAGTAACCAGGACTTTTAAATCATTTTGTTGATTTGCCATAAACTCTCCTTTAAGATTCAAGCATTATTTTGTGTCTGAACAATTTGCCTCTCATCCTCAAAAGTGCTTTTGTATGCAGCTGAGATATCCTGGACTCAGTTACATTCATTATGGCACTTATTTCTTTCAAAGTAAGTTCTTCGAAATAATAAAAAGTAATTACCGCTTTCTCTTTTTCGGGTAATTTGTTTATGGAATCGGCCAATAGATCTTTGATTTCACTGAACTCCAAAGAAGCTTCAGGCTTGTCCTCAGTATTTTCGCTGACTATTTCAAGGCCTCTCTCATAATTTTGTTCCATAAATTCTTCCAGCGACATCATTGAAGAAACATTAACATCATTAAGGAGCCTATAAAAATCATCCATACTTATTCCAAGCTTCTCAGCCACTTCTTTGTCGGTAGCTGAATGACCGCATTCATTCTCTATCTCTGCATAAACTCTTTCCAGTTCCTTGTTTTTTTGCCTCAAAGATCTTGGAACCCAATCCAAATCTCTGATACTATCTATAATAGACCCTCTTATTCTTAAAGAGGCATATGTCTCAAACTTAGCACCCTTTGTAACATCAAACTTCTCAATGGCATCTATCAGACCAAAAGCTCCATAACCAACCAAATCATCAAATTCCACATTTGATCCGAAGTAGATACTTAACCTTCCTGCTACATATTTGATCAGATACGCATATTGAATAATTAATTTTTCTTTTGCAACAGGATCTTTATTTTCAGTATATTGTTTCCAAAGCTGATTAATATTGTTCATACCAAGCATGTAAATCCCCCATTAAATTACTATGTATCACTAAAGTCTATTCATTCACTTTTGTCCTGATCGCTTGTGATAGATCTAGTGGAGAAAAACCATCGTCCTGGCTGCTGTCGGCAAACAAATCCAGTTTGGTGCCTAAATGTTCTTCCTGCTTAAGTTTTCCATTCTTTTCCTGCTCTTGTTTAATCTGTTCAAGTTTGAATTGTTCAAGCTGCTGCTGCCTTTCAGCCTCAAGTTTCAGTTTGTTCTGTTCTTCAACTATTCCTGCCAATGTAGAACTCAGAATTTTACCAAGCACATAGAAACCAATCAAGGCTATTATCATTCGTATGCATGTCTGATTCGTACTGGAGTTACCTGAAATGCTTATAACTCCAGTTATTATTGAGGCAGCCATTGCCAATAAAAACGGTATTTTCATAATTGTCTCCATTCTTACCTCTCATTTACGCCTTATGCGACTGAAAGCAAGCCAATCATACGGCTTTGTAAAGAATATCTACATTCTTTTCTTTTGTTAAAATTAAATGTTTACAGCTGCTTAATTCCACAGCCGATAGTTTTAACCATTAGTCGGCCGTCATCAGAATAAATTTCAATGGTACGTCCATAGTTTCCGCCTGTATCTTCAGAAATAACCGGTATTTTTAATTCTTTCAGTTTTTCTTTAGAAGCAATTACATTTCTATAACCAATTCTCATTAATTCCGATCCCTGGCTGAATGCAAACATCTGTGCACCCCCCGCCAGTTTGGCGGTTATCCTTTCCTTCCGTGCACCTAATTTTACCATATCTTCAACCAATTGAACAATAGCAGTATCAGCAAATTTTGCAATGTTACTATTATTTTTCGCCTGCTCACTACTGGGTAACATAACGTGAGCCAAACCAACAATTTTAGTAGCAGAGTCATATAAGGCAACGCCCACACAGGAGCCCAACCCAAGTGTTGTTATCATACAAGGATGGTGGGCGGAATTTAAATCAGCCATACCAACCTTTATAGTTTCTATATCCATTATTCTATAACTCCCAATGCTTTTAATAATACCTCATATGAATCAACATCAGGTATTAAAAGAAAGTCCCCGAATACTTTAGTTATGCCTTCGCTGAACTCAGTCTCTATATATAGGACCGAGTCTCCTACTTTTCCGAATTCTATGGCAGGAACACTTAGTATAGCACCGGCCATATCAATTGCCAATTCAGGTATCGAAGGCAAAATCTTAAGATTTGTCAAGCCTGCAAGTGCATTCAGATATGATCCGGTCAATATGTTTCCTATTTCCTTAAGTGCCGACAGCTCCATTTCATCAAATTCAAGACTGGTGGAATCACTGCCAAGAAGAATATTAACCAGTTGCCTTGCAGCATGATTGTCAAGGACAAACATCATTATGCCGGTCATATCTCCGGTGACACTTAATAATATTCCAACTACAATCATTTCTTCTCCGCCTAAAATCTGGCTGACCTTGTCAAAACCCATAATTTTAACCTTTGGTACAGCCATCTCCACTTTTTTATCAATCATTTTAGCCAGAGATGTCACGGCGTTTCCGGCACCTATATTTCCGATCTCTTTAAGCACATCCATTTGTATATTGCTTAACTCATCAAAACTAATCGCCATTACCTTTACCTCAATATATTTTTTTAATCAAAGCTTAACTAATTTCTCAAAGTTTATTAAAGTTACTATTTCACCGCCAACTTTGCCTATTCCGAATATGTATTCTGATGCAGCACTGTTTATAAGGCTTGAAGTACTTTCTATATCTTCACCGCTCAACTGGATGGTCTGAAGTACCTGATCCACTATAACCCCTATGGATATCTCCTCCAGCTTCAAAATAATTATCCTGGTTTCTTCTGTCTCCTCGATAGGCGGCAGATTAAATTTTGCCCTTAAATCCATAACCGGGATAATGTCACCTCTCAGGTTTATTACCCCCTTGATATATTCCGGTGTTTTGGGAACTCTTGTAATAGTTTTCATTCTGTCTATTGTTGTTATTTTTAAGGAATCTATTCCAAAGCGTTCTTCTCCAAGACTGAATACAATAAATTGTTTTGTATCAAAATCATTTACCTGTGTTTCTGCCATATTGACCTCCATGAGCCGAATAGCGGCCTCAAATAGTTTTATGTAATAGAATTAACATCAATGATCAGTGCAACATTGCCATCTCCAAGGATAGTAGCTCCGGCAAGGTATTTAATACCGGTAAGCAGCTTTCCAAGTGACTTGATTACAATCTCCTGCTGTCCTATTACACTATCAACGACCAGACCCGTGAGTTTTTCACCTTTTCTGACAATAACAATCTTCAGCTTGTTCTGAGTCTTTGTATTGCTGTCAGGTACCTCAAGAGAGTCAGCCAGTCTTGTAATAGGCACAACCATATTTCTCAGAAGTATTACTTCCTGACCCTGTACCGATTTAACATCGTCAGCCTTCCACTCGTATATCTGATAAATGGATCCCAGAGGTATTGCATATTTTTCGCTTCCGACATTTACAAGCAGAGCCTGATAAATAGCGAGTGTAAGCGGCAGCTTTATCAGGAATTTGCTTCCCCTTCCGCCTGAAGTTTCAACCTCAACAGTTCCACCCAGTTGTTCTATCTTTGTCTTGACAACGTCAAGCCCAACTCCTCTGCCGGAAAGTCCTGTAATCTTCTCGGCCGTACTGAAGCTTGGTCTGAACAGCAATTCTATAGCCTCCTGCTGAGACATGGAATTGGCAGCCTCTCTTGTGACTATGCCGTTCTCAATTGCTTTGGCTTTAATTTTATCAACATTTATTCCGGCTCCGTCATCGCCAACTTCAATTATTACATTGTTGCCTGACTGATACGCCGTCAGGTTTATTCTTCCCTGCTCAGGTTTGCCAAGCTGCTTTCTCTTTTCGGTTGATTCCAGACCATGGTCGCAGGAGTTTCTGAGCAAATGAATCAGCGGATCTCCGATTTCATCTATAACCGTTCTGTCCAATTCGGTTTCCTCACCCGACATAACCAGTTCAATTTCCTTGCCCAGATCCTTGGCAATATCCCTGATCATTCTTGGGAATCTGTTGAATACTGTTTCAACCGGTACCATTCTTACCTTCATAACGGCATCATTCAGATTTGTAGTGATCCTTTCCAGGTATTCCAATGTTTCATGATATTCCTGGGGCTTTTGGGTAATATCTGTTCCTTCAAGCCTTGTTTTAGTTATTATAAGCTCGCCAACCAGATTCATAAGCACATCAAGCCTGTCTATATCAACTCTGACAGTTCTTTGAGTTTTTCTTGCAGCATTATTTGCATTCTGCTTTACGGCCTCCTGTGTCTCTGCTTCCTTTGACGCAGGATTTTCAGCAGAATCCGAAGCCTTTACTTCTGTTTCAACCTTTTCAAACCTTTCGGCTTCCGTTGTAACGCCGTTAGCAAATCTGCCCATCGGTCTTATAATAACTTCATCTACTTCAGCAATAGAATTGAGTTCCTTTGAAAAATGCTGTTCATCTTCTTTGGATACCACCACAACAGTGAACTCAAAATCAAATTTTTCATCTTCTATATCCTGAACCACAGGTTGGGATTTAATTATTTCCCCATATCTTTCCAATGTCTGGAAAAGAATAAATGCCCTGGCCGATTTCAACAAACATCCTTTATTAAGAACTATTGTTATCTTTAAGGCATTCATACCCATATCTATTGCCTTGTTAACCGCATTCTGCTCAAACTGGTCAAGGTCTACCAGTGCAGTCACATACTTTTCATTTGTGTCTGCAGCCGCCGGTGCAGGTGCCTTATTCGCAGCAGGAGCAGCTGTTACGGCACCCTTGTTTTGAAGTATATCATTAAGAGTAGCTATAACGTCCTTATATTCCCTGTCACCTTCACCGCCGGTGGAAATTACACTGTTGACATAGTTTTCAAGAGCATCAAGACACTTGAACAGAACATCAACAAGTTCTGAAGTCACCTTAATCTCATCATTTCTAATGGCATGAAGTACATTTTCCATATCGTGGGTCAGCTTGGTCATCTTGGTATAACCCATTGTACCAGCCATTCCCTTAAGAGTATGAGCTACTCTGAATATCTCATTCAGAACATCCTTGTCTTCAGGATCTTTTTCCATTTGCAGCAAACACTGGTTAAGATTCTGAACATGCTCATTTGCCTCTTCGATAAATATTTGTAAATATTGACTCATATCCATTTTAACGCACCCCCAAATATTGAATAATTTCTTCTGAAATTTTGTCAAGTGATACTACTTTATCAACTGCTCCTGTCTGGATAGCCATCTTGGGCATTCCAAATACTACGCTTGTTTCTTCGTCTTGGGCTATAATGTAACTTTTGTTCACATCCTTAAGCTTCTTTATCCCGTCACTGCCATCTGCCCCCATACCGGTCATAATGACACCAATGATATTCTTGAGACCGGTAGCAGATAACGACTTCATCATAACATCTACCGAGGGTCTATGCCCACTCACAGGCGGGGATTTATCGAGATTTATCATTATATCTCCATTTGAAGCAGTTTCAATCAGCATATGTGAATCACCGGGTGCAATATAAACATGTCCTGCCAATATCCGCTCCTTATGGGAAGCTTCCTTTACAACCAATTCGCTCTTGCTGTCCAGTCTTTCGGCCAGAGAATTGGTGAAGCCCGGCGGCATATGCTGTACTATCAGTACAGCTGCCGGAATGTCTCCGGGCAAAAACGGTATCACACTTTGCAGTGCTTTGGGTCCTCCGGTTGAAGTACCTATTGCAATAATATATTTCAATACCTTGCTGCTTTTGACCGCATGGTTATCGTCACTGTCTCTGGGCTTACACTTGAATGTATTAAACTTGATATTTTTAGCAATAATTATTTTTTCTATAATTTCGTTTCTCTTTTTTTCATTTTTAATTTCAAATATATTTTTAGGTTTTGCTATAAAATCGACCGCTCCCTCGTCCAATGCCCTAATTGTAAGCTCTGCTCCATGTTCGGTGCCGCTGCTGAGCATTATAACCGGTTTTGGAAATCTTTGCATTATCTCTTTCAAACAGTTGATGCCGTCCATTACGGGCATTTCAACATCAAGTGTTACTACATCCGGATTCAACTTTGCGATTTTATCCAGGGCATCCTTGCCGTCAGTAGCCGTACCTATCACCGAAAGTGAATCTTCAGAGTCAATCATATCCGATAATATTTTTCTCATAAAAGCAGAGTCGTCGACAATTAATACTTTTACTAAATTATTCTTGTTTGGTTTTAAATTCATTAGCTACCTCTTAGCCCTTTTCTTAATAGTTCTCTCTGCTGATTAAATATAAAGCCAACAATTTTTTCACGTTCTTTATATTCAATGTC
>JAEVZU010000228.1 GCA_023392075.1 Bacillota bacterium
CTTGCAGTAAAAAATATAAATAACTTTTAGGAGGAAATTAAAATGAAGAGATTTGCATTAAGAGTTATGACTGCTGCTCTTTCAGTTGCTATTGCAACCAGCCTTGCAGCATGTGGAAGTAATTCCGTTGAATCAACTTCACCTGATACTTCTTCAGCTGCCGGCTCAACAACAACCGAGGCATCTGCAAAGCCATCGGAAACCAAAAGTGCAACTGTCAGGGTTTGGACTCTGTGGACAGATCCTACCAAGGACTCAAATGCCGCATATTTCTATAAGGTATTGGAATCCGCAAAAACTGAGCTGGCTAATATCACTATTGAACATGATGCAACGGAAAACGAATCCTACAAGACAAAACTGAAGACTGCCGTTGCTGCAAATGAAGCTCCTGATGTATTTTACAGCTGGGGTGCAGGTTTCACCAAACCATTTGTAGATGCCGGAAAAGTTCTTCCATTGGATGACTATATTACCTCATCAGGTGCAGGTGACAAAATTCTCCCAGGTGCAACAGACTTCTTCAAATTTGACAATAAAACATACGGAATCCCATACTCAAAGTGGGTTGCTGTTCTGTACTGCAACAAGGATTTATTCGATCAGAATGGTGTAAAGATACCGGCTACTTACGACGAACTTCTCACAGCTGTTAAAGCTTTCAGAGCCAAAAATATCACTCCTGTCACCGTAGGCGGTAAAGACAGATGGCCCGCAATGTTCTTCCAGAATGCTCTTGCACTTCGCACAGCAGGTGCACAGGCAAGTGTTGATGCATTAAACAAGACTGCTTCCTATGATCAGCCGGCATTTATTGAATCAGCTACAAAGTTAAAAGAACTTGTTGATGCCAAGGCATTTAACGATGGCTGCCTCGGTTTGACAAACGATGAATCGGCAGTTCCGTTTACCGAAGGTCAGATCCCTATGTACTATATGGGTAACTGGTTTGTAGGAAATATAATGGGTAAAGACAGCAAGGTTTCCGATAAGGTTCAGGCTGTTGCATTCCCAATGGTTAATGGTGGAAAAGGAACGGCAGATGAATTCTTCGGCGGTTCAATTGAAGGCTTCTGTGTAAGTGCCAACGCTGCGGACAAAGATGCTTCCTGCAAAACAGCGGGCTACCTCTCGGAAACAATGGCTAAACTCACTGCTGCCGACGGCGGTCTTGCTACATGGAAGGTTGACGGTGTTGACGAATCAAAGATATCTCCATTAGCCAAGCAGATCAAGGATTTAACTGCAAATGCCAAGTCATATGTTCTTGCATGGGATACCTTCCTTGAGGGCGCCGATGCTGAAACTCACAAGAACCTTGTAGCAGAAATCTATGCAGGAAAGAAAACTCCTGAAGAATTTGCCAAGGAAATGCAGAAATTAAATGAAAAGAAATAATTACTAAAAAGATAGAATTATTAACGGTAGGGATTTATCCAGGGTGTCCGCTCGGAAATTATATGCGAGTCAGCATTTTCTCAGCGGACACCTTTGCCATTAATAATTGTGAGGTGGAAAAATGGAGAGAGTACTGAGCAACAAAAAAGCTATATGTTTTTTTATTCTTCCTGCTCTGATTATATTCATTGCGATAATTATTTTTCCTATATTCATGTCGGGGTACTACAGTACGCTTCAGTGGGATGGAATAGGAAAAAGCAAATTTATTGGTATTGATAACTATATTACTTTATTCACAAATCACGAAGATGGCTTTATCGAGTCAATAAAAAATTCGGTCATATTGGCGTTTTTGTCAGTATTCATACAGCTTCCTATATCATTAGCACTGGCTTTGGTACTATCAAACAAAGTCAGAGGAGAGAATTTCTACAGGTCTGTATATTTTATACCTGTTATAGTTTCAACGGTTGTAATAGGACAGCTGTGGATGAAAATTTACCATCCGAGCTATGGTTTGCTGAATACATTTTTAAGAAATATCGGTCTGGATTCGTTGGCGAAAGAGTGGATAGGAAGTACTGATACTGCACTTGGAGCGGTATTTGTCCCGGTTGTGTGGCAGTACATCGGCTATCACATGCTTCTGATGTATGCAGCTATTAAATCTATTTCTACAGATATTATGGAAGCGGCTAAAATAGATGGAGCATCTTCGCTTCAAACTGCATTCAGAATAACCATTCCGCTGATTAAACCGATATTGGAGGTTTGTGTAACTTTTGCCGTAATAGGTTCATTAAAAACCTTTGACCTCATTTACGTTCTTACCGGAGGAGGTCCGGTACATGCAACGGAGGTTCCGAGTACTCTTATGTTTAATACTATTTTCCATAAGTATCAATATGGTTACGGAAGTTCAATGGCCATATTCATAATTGGAGAGTGTCTTTTACTTACAGTCATAATACAAAAGCTGTTCAGAATGCAAAAGACATAAACAAATAGATTAAGTAAATGAGTGTGGAATGGCGATGCGCAAGTATCATTTACGACTTATCAGGCTCACGATAAGTGCGTATGCCAAATAAATATTTTAATTATTGTGAGCCGGAAAGGCTAATGATACCTGTTATGAAAACATTAAAAAACAGTAATAGAAAGCCTATTACCCCAGGTGGCATACTTCTCCAAATAGTATTGCTCATAATTGCTTTTATACAGATATATCCTTTTATATGGCTGCTTTTGTTTTCCTTTAAAAGCAACGGTGAAATATTCGGCTCCAATGTGGTAGGGTTTCCGGATAAACTGTTATGGGAAAATTATCAGCAGGCTTTAACAAATGGAAAGGTTGGGATATACTTTTTCAACAGTGCACTGGTCACGGTTGTTACTATTGCAATATCATCAGTAGTAGCGGCGATGGCTTCCTATGGCATTGTCAGAATGAAGTGGAAGCTCAGCGGAGTTACACTTATATTCTTCCTGATGGGTCTGATGATACCTATTCACGCGGCACTGCTGCCGCTTTTCATGTTTTTTTCAAAGTTGAAACAGCTTAACTCATATTGGAGCTTGATCTTCCCATATGTAGGTTTTGCAATTCCAATGGCTATCTATATATTTTCGGGTTTTCTCAGGGACATTCCCAAAGAAATGGAAGAATCGGCACTTTTGGATGGTTGCAGTATTTACAACAGCTTTTTCAGAATAATTCTTCCCTTAATCAAGCCCGCAATAGCAACTGTTTCAATATTCACATTCCTGTCTTCCTGGAATGAGCTGATGTTTGCAGTAACCTTTATTAGCAAGTGGCAATATAGAACACTTACGGTCGGTATCCAGCAGATGGTTGGCCAGTATACCACCAGTTGGGGCCCCATTGGAGCCGGTCTGGTTATAGCTACTATTCCGACCCTGTTGATATACTGCCTGCTCAGCAATCAGGTCCAGAAGAGCCTTATATCCGGAGCGGTAAAGGGATAAACCTGGGGTTATAATTGGAAATACAATTAAACCAGAGATATTGAAGAAATTCGTAGGGATTTTTCAGTATCTCTGGTTTAATTTTACGGTTTCTTTACATAACTAAAAAATATATGTTCTAATAAGCGACTTTTTATAGATGTCTAGCCAGAAAAAACAGGTGAAATACCTGTCGTCACCTGTAGTTTAACTGATAAATTTTAATCTTTTTCCAATAAAACATTCATAATAGTTTTTACTTTGTCGTTTTCCTTTCCACTACCAATGTACGATACAGATTTATTATTATCTCCTGTAATTGTATCTATATCATAAAATAATATTTTTTCTTCATCATATAATACAATTACTTCTCCAACTATTTTAGAATTACTTTCTAAGGTAATCGCATAATTTCCTGCTTTAGACAGCTTTTTTCCGTCATCTAAAATATCATTTTGCTCTTTTAAAGATAATTTTTTGATTTTAAAATCACTTAATAACTCTACAACTTTTTTAATTTTATCCTTATCTTCTATTTTAGCGACAGTAATACCAATTCCGTTATCATTTGTACCTTGAACTTGAATGAAATTAACTTCATCTTCATTAGATTTAATAAACTGATTTGACTGTAGTAATTTAGACTCATTATTATTGCAGCCAGTAAATATTGATGTAACAATTAAAAAGCTAATTAATGCAATTAAAACTTTATTTTTGTTCATTCTCTCACTCACCTCAATTTAATACTTTTTTACTTATCAACTTAACAAAATGCAACTGTTATACTCCACATTATAATATAAATGAGATTAATATTGTCATATACCATTTATAGTTTAAGTGCATTTTATTAAATGTCTTCTGGTTGGACAAACCAAGCCTTATATCCGGAGCGGTAAAGGGATAAACCAGGGCTACCTGCAGGTATTTAATTTGCGGATCGGTGATTATAAGGCATATAGCCGAGCAAACAGAATGGCAACTTTAGCCAAGTATTGCTTTATAGTTCGTAAGTACAATTTGTATAAAATGGGGCATGGTTAAAAAAATGCTTGAAAATACAGGCACAGCACTTGAGATGAGCCGTACAAATTTCAGGCAGTTCCTTTGTGTGCCTCCATTTTATATAAGTTGTACGGAAGAACTATCAGGATAAATAAATGAATATAAAATTGCCTTATGTCAATTAATCCTGCCGGCCTTATATGGCCGCATCCGCACATTCAATCATTTCCACTTGAAAACGTGTCGAAAAAACTATATAATCTTAAAATGACTAAA
>JAEVZU010000234.1 GCA_023392075.1 Bacillota bacterium
AAATGTTTTTGCATATAGGTGGAGATGTAGTTATTCCTATTAAAAATGTTATTGCTATTATGGATATTGATACTACAACAATTTCAAAGGATACAAAGGAGTTTTTAAAGATAGCTGAAGAGGAAGGGTTTATTGAGAGTATATCTGAGGATCTCCCAAAATCTTTTATTATAACTGAAACTGATAAGAAAAGTAAGATTTATTTGTCACCCATATCATCAGTTACTCTTCAAAAGAGATCAAGCTTTATAAGTGAAATTTCAAACGTATAAATGTTTTTGAAAGGACGAAAAACACAACATCATGAGTGATATTAATAATGTAAATTCATATGATGAAAGTCAGATTCAGGTTTTGGAAGGTCTTGAGGCTGTTAGAAAAAGACCGGGAATGTATATTGGAAGCACTTCCTTAAGAGGATTGCATCATCTGGTATACGAAATAGTTGCGAATAGTGTGGATGAAGCACTTGCCGGAAGGTGCGATGAAATAAGAGTTGTTGTCCATAAGGATAATTCCGTTACTGTTACCGATAACGGAACAGGAATACCTGTTGGTGCTCATCCTAAAATGGGAATATCTACTCTTGAAGTAGTACATACTATTCTTCATGCCGGCGGTAAGTTCGGAAGTGGTGCGTATAGCGTATCAGGAGGTCTTCACGGTGTTGGTGCGTCTGTTGTTAACGCATTGTCTGAAAGTATGGAAGTTGAAGTAAAAAGAGAAGGGCATATTTTCCGGCAGAAATATTCAAAAGGCGCAGTTGTTACTCCTGTAGAGATAATCGGTGATACTGAGGATCATGGTACAAAAACTACCTTTAAGCCTGATACAGAAATATTTGAGGATATTGTTTTCGATTTTGAAAGCATGCTGACAAGATATAGAGAAATGGCTTTTCTAAATAGGGGCATAAAAATTACTCTCGTTGATGAAAGACCTGAAGAGCCAATAATTAAAAATCTTCATTATGAAGGCGGAATAATTTCCTTTGTTGAGTATCTTAATAAGACAAAGGACACAATTCATGACAATGTTATATTTGTGGAAGGCAATAAGGATGCAAATATTGTTGAAATAGCAATGCAATATAATGACGGATATAATGAGAATGTATTCAGTTATGCAAATAATATAGCTACTACTGAAGGCGGAACTCATTTAACAGGTTTTAGGACAGCAATAACAAAAGTGTTTAATGATTATGCACGCAAATATAATTTTATAAAAGAGAGTGATAAAAATCTTTCAGGTGAAGATGTACGAGAAGGTCTCACTGCAGTTATAAGTGTCAAGCTTCCTGAGCCGCAGTTTGAAGGACAGACTAAAACAAAACTGGGTAATAGTGAAATTCGTACTCTTGTAGAAAATATTTTAACGGACAGGTTATCAAGTTTTCTTGAAGAAAACCCTTCAGTTGGAAAAATTATTCTTGAGAAATGTTTAACTGCCGCCAGGGCAAGAGAAGCCGCAAGAAAAGCAAGGGAATTAACAAGAAGAAAAAGTGCTTTGGATACAAGTACTCTTCCCGGAAAGCTCGCCGACTGTTCGGAAAAGGATCCTTCTGTTACTGAGATATTCATTGTTGAGGGAGATTCCGCCGGAGGATCTGCAAAGCAGGGAAGAGACAGAAGAATTCAGGCAATACTTCCACTTTGGGGAAAAATGCTGAATGTCGAAAAGTCAAGAATTGACAAAGTCTTTGATAATGAGAAGCTTTCACCTGTTATCATTGCGTTGGGTGCTGGAATAGGTGATGATTTCGATACCAGTAAATTAAGATACGATAAGGTAATAATAATGGCAGATGCCGATGTGGACGGATCACATATACGAATGTTGCTGCTTACCTTCTTCTTCAGATATATGAGGCCTTTGGTCGAAAAAGGACATGTGTATATTGCAATGCCTCCGCTTTTCAAAGTATATAAGGGTAAAGAAGAATATTATGCATACGACGACAGACAGGTAGAAAAAATTTACCGTGATAAAGGTTGGAGAAAAGAAGATCAAAATGTAAATATTCAGAGATATAAGGGCCTTGGCGAGATGAATCCGGATCAGCTCTGGGAGACAACAATGAATCCTGAGACAAGATCAATTATGAAGGTAGAGCTTGAAGATGCAATCACTGCTGATGAAGTATTCAGTACTTTTATGGGTGATAAGGTTGAACCGAGAAAAGAATATATCCATCTTCATGCAAAGGATGTTACAAATCTTGATTTTTAATTTTATGATATATGAAATTAGAAGTTCGTGTTAAAATTAGCCTATTTCATAAACATTTATTAATGTATATGAAATAGGTTTTTATTTTGTTTCACGTGAAACATTTTATAGTCTCAAGCGAAAGGTAAATTATAAGATTAATAGGTGAATAATACTTAGTTATTATTAAATGTTAAGGACATTGAAATGAGTGGTAGGGTTAATCCGCTGCCGAAGCTGGAGAATTATTAAATTTTTATTTAATGCTATGAAATCTCCTTTATTTGCCTTATATCGGTAAAGAATATAAATTTTTATTACATTTTGTGGCCGCTATGCGGCTCATGGAGGGTTGCTTAAAAACTTTGCTAACGTTCGTCTTTTAAACTAACCTGTGAATTTATATCTTTGCGAAATATTCAAATTATTTGAAATACTTTGAAAGCACACATGGCAATTAACATTCTTATTCGCCAAATTGCGATAAATGATGTAGGTTTATTAGATTTTGCGGCCGCAAGGCGGTTAATATAAAAACTGTTATTTATACAAATAATCATATGGGAAGTATAAATATAAACTTACTTGAGATTGCTGGAGAATATATTGAAATTAACTGAGTAGAAAGCTGTTTATGTTTTACAGAATATTAGATAGTTTTAAAATTTATAGTGCTGTTCAAAGAATAGAGATTATATTTTATCACTTTTACTTTGAATAATTTTTAATGTAGTTGAATAAGTTTTATATTATACCCATTTGAATATAAAAATACCATAATTTACTGCTATAATATATTAAAAAATGAATGTTTCACGTGAAACATTTTACTTTTCAATTAATTTCTTTGTAATATTATTTCCCCTATGATATAATTTTCAAATGGAGATTGATGAGTAAGGGTTAATTTACTCAATAAGGAGTGAGATTTTTTTGGCGAAGATAATAGCCATTGCAAACCAAAAAGGTGGAGTTGGAAAGACAACAACAGCGGTAAATTTAAGTGCATGCCTTGCCTATAAGGGTAAGAAGGTCTTAGTTATTGACATAGACCCTCAAGGTAATACTACAAGTGGCCTGGGGGTGGACAAAAAATCAATTAGCCAATCAGTGTATGATGTAATTATTAATGATGAAGCAATTGAAAATACTTTGGTTAAAACCTGTATCGATAATCTTATGTTGTGTCCATCCAATATACAACTTGCAGGTGCAGAAGTTGAACTGGTATCTGTAATATCAAGGGAAAACAGATTAAAGGCAGCATTGTATTACATAAAAAAAGAATACGATTTTATTATTATTGACTGCCCGCCGTCATTAGGACTTCTCACGTTAAATTCTCTAACTGCAGCTGATACCATTTTGGTGCCTATTCAGTGCGAATACTACGCTTTGGAGGGTTTAAGCCAATTAATGAACACTGTAAAGCTTGTTCAAAAGCATCTGAATCCTGAACTGGATGTGGAAGGTGTTGTATTAACAATGTTTGATGCCAGAACCAATCTATCTATTCAAGTGGTTGATGAAGTTAAAAAATATTTTAGAAATAAAGTTTATAGAACAGTGATACCGAGAAACGTGAGACTAAGTGAAGCTCCAAGTTTCGGGTTGCCTATAATATTGTATGATGCAAAATCAAAGGGAGCAGAATGTTATATTGAGTTGGCTGAAGAAGTAATTGAGTATTCTGAAGAGGTGGTATAATAAATATGGTAAAAAAGGGACTAGGTAAGGGGCTCGGTGCACTTATATCAAATGAAGCTACCGAGGATGAATCAGGAATAATTGAGCTGAGAATAAACGAAATAGAGCCCAATGCCGGGCAGCCCCGTAAATATTTTGATGATGAAAAATTAGTTCAATTATCAGAGTCAATAAAACAGCATGGAATAATTCAACCAATTATAGTAAAGAAAGATAATAACAGATATATAATAATTGCTGGTGAGAGAAGATGGCGTGCAGCCAAACTTGCCGGTTTAAGCAAAGTACCTGTATTAATAAAAGAATTTACAAATAAACAGGTAATGGAAGTAGCATTGATTGAAAATCTTCAAAGAGAAGATCTAAATCCAATTGAAGAAGCAGATGCTTTCCTTCACTTAATGAATGAGTACGATATGACTCAGGAACAAATAGCTGAGACTATTGGAAGAAGCAGACCGGCTATTGCAAACTCTCTGAGGCTGCTTGGTCTTTCCGAAGATGTAAAAAAATATATTGTAAGCGGTGACTTAACGAGTGGACATGCACGTACCCTGGTTATTTTACAGGATACCGAAGTTCAGCTGAAAGCTGCGGAATATATTATTGCAAATAAATTAAGCGTACGGGAAACTGAAAATTATATAAAAAAATTATTTCAAAATAAAAGTGAAAAGAAAAAAGTTGTTGAGAATCCGGATTTTAAGTTTGTCGAAGATAAGTTAAAAAATATATTGGGTACTAAAGTTAAATTACAAGCAAATAATAATAAAGGTAAAATTACTATTGAGTATTTTTCAAATGACGAACTTGAAAGGTTATTAGAATTTTTTTACAAAGTTCGTTAAAAAAGCGACCTTCTAAAATTCGTTTTAGTGCATTTTTTTTATGTAGTAAATGATATTTGTATACAGAAACAAAATTATCCTTAAAACCGAAATTATGGGCAAATAAACTATATACTAAAAAATAGGACTTTTTTAGTAAGTTAGATATATAAGGAGTAATAAAAAAATGGATTTTATAAATAATATTTTGAATTTACAATTTGAGATTTTGATTTTGTTTGCAATAGCCTTCTTTATTCTAATAATTAATTGTTTTATGCTTATAGCTAATATCAAAAAAACAAATAGAATAAGGACAAAATATAACAGATTTATGAATGGGCTGAGCGACAGAAATATGGAAGAGCTTTTGGAGAACTGTCTTGAATGTGTTAATACAGTTAATTCTAAAAACAGGGATATTGAATTGAAAATCAATGAAATTGAAAGAAATCTATTACAATGCATTCAAAAAGTAGGTATAATTAGATTTAATGCATTTGATAATGTAGGAAGTGATCTAAGTTTTTCAATAGCTCTGCTGGATAATAATGATTCCGGTATAGTAATCAGTGGAATATATGCAAGAGATAGTTCTTCCACCTATGCGAAGCCTGTTGCTTTAGGAAAATCAAAATATACACTATCGGCTGAAGAAATACAGGCGATCGATATTGCCAAGAAAACCAATATTGAAAGAAACTATACTGCTCAGATATAGTGTATTTTATGCCAGCAAGGCATATGGAGGCCATTCTGAATATGAACTTTAAATTTACAAATCATAAAGAAAGTAAAAATGAAAAGAAGCAGATATGGATGTATGCATTGATTTTATTCACCGGTGCATTCATAGTTTTGTTATTGACTGCATATAGCCAGGTTAAGTTTCAAAATAATATAAGTGAGTATCAAAACAAGCTATCGTCTCAGGAAAAGGCAAAAATAAATGCAGTTACCGATTTTAACAGTGCTGTTAAAGAAAATAAAAGACTTAAATCAGAAATTGATGCTTTAAGAAACAAGTTGGTACAGTCCGAACAACAACTTGCAACAGAAGAAGAAAAAAGCAGTGATCTTCAAACAAAATATAATAATTCAACCGGTGCAGCTGATTTACTAATAAAGGCTCAAGCCGACTATATTAAAGAAGATTATATAACCTGCGCAATAAACCTGAAATTCAATATAAATACTACTTATCTCAGCAGCAGTGCATTGCAGTTGTATAATGAATTGGCATCAAACAGCTATTCTAAAGCATCCTTGTTATTGTATAGGGAAGGGTACGGAAATTATAGAAATAAAAATTATTCCGAAGCAATACTAAATTTCTCCAGAGCAATAGAATTCTCAGAAAAGAATGAATACTATGTAGATGATGCATACTATTATATGGCTAATTCATATTATAAAACCTCAAATTTTGAGGGTGTAAAGAAGACAATAGGGGAATTTTTTATAAATTGTCCCAGGAGTTCCTTTACTAAAGATATGAAGGTGTTAAGTAAAAAAGTAGCCGAGTAATAAAATAGGAAAAGCATAGAAGTGAGTTTTGGTAACAATTACACACGGTTTTTTAAAAAAGTTTTCTATAATTAAAGTGTTGACAAATAGTCGGATTCATTGTAAAATTAAGTTCGTTGCTGACGCGATAACTTGGAGAGATGGTCGAGTTGGTTTAAGGCACCGGTCTTGAAAACCGGCGTAGGTGTGAGCCTACCGTGAGTTCGAATCTCACTCTCTCCGCCAATTGAATAGAAGCTGACCCTTAATGGGTCAGCTTAAAATAAATGGAGAAGTACCCAAGCAGGTCGAAGGGGACGGTTTGCTAAACCGTTAGTAGGAGTAATCCTAGCCGGGGTTCGAATCCCCGCTTCTCCGCCACAATTTGTCCGAAAACCCTGATTTTATCAGGGTTTTCGGCGTTTTAACAAGAAAAAAACACCGGATTTGGAGAAAAGTTTTCAAATCGGGTGTTTTTTTGAATTTTGTTCGAAAATAAGGAGGATTATCTCCTACATTGCTTCAATTAACCTTTTGACACCCACCATTTTGATGGCCCTTCTCAAATTATAGGCAAGGAAACCAAGCC
>JAEVZU010000238.1 GCA_023392075.1 Bacillota bacterium
TAACATCAGCAATACCATATGGTACGAAGCCTGATGCCGGAGTTTCTCCGCCCTTTCGAACCTTTTCAACCAGATAATTACGGTCTATAGCCAATGAGAAGGCCTTTCTTACTTTTGGATTATCAAATGGAGGCTTGTTGTTTACAAGATCTATATAGTAGTTTCCGAGTAATGGAAATATTCTCAAATTGCCGGCTTCTTTTTCAGCTGCAAATTCGTCGGTGGGAATGTTCTTTGCATAAACAACCTGACCATTTTTAAACGCGCTCAAAATAGCATTCTGGTCATTCATCAGGTACCACTCGATCTTAGGTGCTACTATGGAGTCTTTACCCCAGTAAGTATCACTCTTTTCATAAGTAATCTTAGAGTCATGCTCCCAGCTTATGAGCTTGTATGGGCCGTTTCCCACATAGGTTTTCGGATCAAGAGCCCATTTGGCTGCATCCTTTGTTATCATATCTTCTCTCTGAGGCACCAAAACGGGGAATGCAACTATCTCAGTGAAGAATGGGCATGGATTTTCAAGAGTTACTTCAAGAGTTTTATCATTAATAGCCTTTACACCCAACGTATTAATGTCCGCTTTCCCTGAATTGATTTTTTCACCATTCTTGATGAAATAAATGTAGTATGCATAGTCGGCGGCTGTTTTCTTGTCAACCGTTCTTTTCCATGAATAAATGAAATCATTTGCAGTTACATCTTTGCCGTCGGACCATTTTGCATCCTTACGAATGTGGAATGTCCAAACTAAACCGTCGGAACTGATTTCCCATTTTTCAGCGGTACCGGGTACGATTTTTCCGTCCTTACCTATAGTGGCCAAACCTTCAAATGCACACAAAATATAATTTCCTCCGTCAACTGAATTGTTGAGGGATGGATCAAGCGTTTTTGGCTCGGAAGCTATAGTTGCAGTGATAGTCTTTCTGGAGCCTGGAGCACTTCCACAGCCTGCAAATACTGTTACCAATAAAGTAAGAGCTAGAATAAAAGCTGATGTTCTTCTCATTATAATACCCCCTATTATTTAGATTTTATTTAAGTGGTCTAAAAATATTTATAAATTAAATCCAATATTACAATTTTTGAAATTTCAACGGTATAAATAATTTATCCCATTATATTTTTAACGAAATGTCGACCTCATTAAGTTAAAAAACTGTAACATCTTGCAATATGGGAAACTTATACTGATCAGATTTTACCGGTAAAATGGCAGGCTACATAGTGACCACTACC
This sequence comes from Bacillota bacterium, assembly GCA_023392075.1. Lineage (GTDB taxonomy): Bacteria > Bacillota > Clostridia > Acetivibrionales > DSM-1351 > Ruminiclostridium. The sequence goes on from JAEVZU010000238.1 coordinate 1,246, forward strand.
GTAATCTTTAAATTCAGGTACCTGCTGTGAGCAAATATCCTTTGCAAAGGGGCATCTTGTCCTGAATTTACAGCCCGAAGGAGGATTTACAGGCGAAGGGATTTCACCCTTCAAAATGATTCTGTTCCTCTTTTTGGCGATTTCAGGATCCGGTTCCGGAATAGCTGTAAGCAGTGCCTGAGTATATGGATGCAGAGGATTTTTATAAAGTTCCTCCGATTCGACCAACTCAACAAAATGCCCCAAATACATAACCCCAACCCTGTCACAGATATGTCTGACGACACCTAGGTCGTGGGAGATAAACAGATAAGTGAGGTTCAAACTTTCCTGCATCTCTTCAAGTGTATTTATAATCTGCGCTCTGATCGACACATCAAGCGCAGAAACAGGTTCATCACAAACAATGAATTCAGGCTCAACTGCTATGGCACGGGCTATACCGATTCTTTGACGCTGACCGCCTGAAAACTCATGCGGATAACGTGAGGAATGTTCTGTATTAAGACCGACAAGCCTTAGAAGAGCTCTTATTTTGTCTGCCCTGTCCTTTTTTGAAGAGGTAAGTTTGTGAATATCCAAAGCCTCGCCAACAATGTCGGAGACAGTCATTCTAGGGTCAAGTGATGCATATGGATCCTGAAATATATATTGCATCTTCTTCCTATATGGCAATAGTTTATCCTTTTGAAGTTTTGTTATATCTACCCCGGAAAATTTAATCCGACCATCGGTTGGCTCATAGATTCTCAAGATTGAACGTCCGAGAGTTGTTTTACCCGAACCTGATTCACCCACAAGACCAAGGGTCTCACCTGCATATATATTGAATGAAACATCCTCAACAGCTTTAACCGACGCTTTTTCCCCCAGATGATTTCTTATGCGGAAATATTGTTTTAGATTATTGACTTGCAGCAGCACTCCTGAATTAACCATTACTTTTTTACCTCCCTGCTATTACCTGCTTTCTCGTCATAAAGCCAGCAGGCGGTTCTATGTCCATCTTCTGCAACATATTCGGCCGGTGTGTGGTTAATACAGATTTTAAGGCAGCTCTCGCATCTTGGTGCAAAGGCACAGCCTTTTGGAAGACTCAGAAGATCAATAGGATTACCACTTATAGGAATGAGCTTTTCACCCCTTTTTTTCAAGTCGGGCAGAGAACGTAGCAACCCCTTTGTGTATGGGTGGCGGGAATGGTGAAAAATGCTGTAGACAGAACCCTGTTCAACAATTCTTCCTCCGTACATGACAATAACGTCATCAGCCATATCAGCAACTATTCCGAGATCATGTGTTATAAGAACTATGGACATATCGGTTTTTTTCTGGATATCCTTCAACAGTTCAAGTATCTGTGCTTGAATGGTAACATCCAGGGCAGTTGTCGGTTCGTCGGCAATTAAAAGTTTGGGAGCTCCAGCAAGTGCCATGGCTATCATTGCCCTTTGACGCATTCCGCCTGAAAATTCATGAGGATACTGAGACAAACGTTTTTCAGGTTCATTTATACCTACCAGGCTTAACAGTTCAATTGATTTTTTCTTGACTTCTTCTTTTGAGATCTTCCCGTATTTGTGACGCAGCGATTCCGCTATCTGGCTTCCTACCGTAAATACGGGATTCAGACAGGTCATTGGGTCCTGGAAAATCATTGCTACTTCATTACCTGAAAAATTCAGCCTTTCAGTCTTATTCATGGCTGAAACATCTTTTCCGTTAAAAGTAATGCTGCCCCGGACAATTTTTCCAGGCTTATCTATAAGACCTATGATCGAGTGGGAGGAAACACTTTTCCCGGAACCCGATTCACCCACAATACCCAGAACTTTTCCGGGTTCAAGGGTATAACTTATACCGTTAACCGCCTGAACCTCACCGGCCGGCGTAAAAAATGAAACTTTCAAATCATTTATTTTAAGTAATTCTTTACCCACATTAACCTCCCAAGCCATGTATGGCTTTGAGCCACATTTGTGGCCACAATGTTATAAAATTTATATCCTTTACCGCTATAGGGCGAGTAAAGGAGGTTAATTGGCCGTCTAAAGTCTTCAGGCTATTTCTTCATTCTTGGATCGAGTGCATCTCTTAATCCGTCTCCGAAAAGATTCATGGACAGGATAATGACACTGATGGTTGCAGCGGGGAAAATAAGCATGTAGGGGTATGAATATATTCCTTTCAGAGCTGCTTGCGACAAGGAACCCAGCGAAGCCATAGGAATGGAAACACCTAGACCTATAAAACTCAAAAATGACTCAACGAATATTGCTTCAGGAATTTTCAACGTTGCAACAACAATTATCTGACCTATACAGTTAGGTATCAGATGTCTGGAGATAATATCCTTACTGCCGGCACCAAGAACTTTGGCAGCCAGAACATATTCCTGTTCTTTCAAAGCCAGAATTTGTCCGCGGACTATTCTCGCCATATCGACCCAATACAGTAAAGCCAAAACAAAAAATATGCTTATCAGTCCGACTCCCAAACCCTTTAAAAAAGCCGGAGAATCAGCAGACGACAGATATTTGTCAATCGGCTCCTTAAGAACTACCTGCAGAAGAATTACGATCAGTACTGTAGGAACTGAATAAACTATATCAACTATTCTCATCATTACAATGTCGGCCCAGCCCCCGAGAAAGCCTGAAACAGCGCCATAAAGGATTCCTATAACGGAAATCATAATAGCGGCTACAACACCTACGGCTATTGAAATTCTGGCACCTATCATCGTTCTAGTAAACAAATCTCTGCCCAGACTGTCGGTACCAAAAATATGCTGAACATTTGGTGATAAATTCTCACTGCCCTTGATAATCTGATCATATCTATACGGAGAGAGCATCGGCCCTATTACTGCAGCCAGCAGCACCAGCAATATAACAGCCAGGGCCCCAATTGCAACCTTATTTGTCCGGAGCCTCCTCCAGGCATCTTTCCAATACCCTATTGCAGGGCGCATAAATTCAGCTGTTGCCTTTTCACTTTCAGTGGCAGGCATAAACAATTTGTTATCCAAAACTGCCGTACTATCCGTTTCTCTCACTTTTTATACACCTGCCCCTATTTTGTTATATTGATCCTTGGATCTACAAATCTGTATAATATGTCCACCAGGAAGTTCATAAAAATCAGTAATGCACCAAGAAAAATTGTTACACCCATGACGGTAGGATAATCTTTTGCTGTAATACTGGTTACAAAAGAGCTTCCCAAGCCAGGGATTGAAAATATTGATTCTATTACGAAGGAACCTGTCAAAACACCTGCAACCATAGGGCCTGCATAAGTAACGACAGGGAGAATTCCATTTCTCAAGCCATGCTTAAAGATTACTATTCTTTCGGAAAGTCCCTTAGCTCTGGCAGTTCTTATATAGTCCTGGTTAATAACATCCAGCATGGAAGAGCGCATCAGCCTTGTAATAAAGCTCAGCGGAAAAAAAGATAGAGCAAAGCCGGGCAGGATGTAACTGGACAAGGTATCAAGATTACTTACGGTGGGAAACAAACGGAGCTTCACCCCAAATAAAACCATACTTACTGTAGCTACCACAAAGCTGGGAACTGCAATGCCTATTGTCACTACCAACATTATCGCTCTGTCTGCACCGGTGTTCTTTTTTAGTGCGCTGATAGTACCAAGGATGGTACCTGTCACAATGGCAATCGCACTGGCAAAAATACCGAGTTTAAGAGAATAAGGAAATTTTCTGGATATAATTTCTGCTACATTCTGTCCGCTTAGTTTGATTGATTCACCAAAATCGCCTTTTAGAATATTTTTGGCATAAATCCCATACTGTATCAAAATAGGTTTGTCCAAACCGTATTTTGCTTCCAGATTTGCAAATATTTCAGGCGTTATTTTGTTGTCACCCAAAAATGGACTGCCTGGTGTTAAATGCATAAGGAAAAATGTTAAAGTAAACATTATCCATAATGTCAGCAGTGATACTAACAACCGTTTTAAAACGTATTTCAGCATATGACCTCCTAACTGCGACCCTATTAACTCAGCGCAATAAATTGACTTATATTTCCCGGCATATTTTACTTTTCCGACAGTATGTTGATAGAATTATTTACAAGCCGCTGGATTTCATGATTTATATTGGCATACTGTTGCATTTCATATCTTTATGCCTTTTTATTACATTATTTACATTTATTTCTAAATGTATTTTTATTATTTTATCATATGGTATTTGATTTATCAATAAGTGAAAGTCCTTAGCCAGGGCTAACATGGAAATAACTTTTCATTATTAGATTTGAACTATATTTTATTTATATATTTCAAAAAGTATTGCTTATACTTATTATGAAATTTTTAACATTTATATACAAAATAAAAACTGGAGCAACCTGTTTATTTCAGGTTATTCCAGCTACTTTATGAACAAATAAAAATCAAAGGCCAGCATCAAAAAAAGAAATATGATTTATCATATTTCTTTTTTTATGTTTATTATGTTCTTTTATAACTTATAACAGCTGTTCCTTTACAGAAGACCGAAAATAAATCAGCCCTTGAGCCAGAACTTCACCAGAAACCATATTAAAAAAACAAACACCGCTATGACGGTCAGTATGAACGGCAGCAGTATCTGGACTATTGAGAGCATTAATGCAATAACATCTTTAAAGGTGAGCATGTTCTCCTCTATTGTCCTATCTTCCTTTTTCTTACCTTTGAACAAGTTTTTACTCCTTTAATAACCGTATTCGTTCGAAAGCTTTAAAGAAAGCTTTCGAACGAGCAGAATTGTTTAGATTATATCAATTTCTTACCATATCAAACCAGTTGATAATTATACAGTTTTATGTTGCACTAATGCTTTGTCCGGCAAAATGGCACGCAACCATATGGCCGTTTCCGGCATCTTTCAGTTCGGGCTGCTGCTGACTGCAAATGTCCTTGCATATTGGACAGCGTGTATGGAAACGGCAGCCGGAAGGTGGATTTGCCGGGCTTGGTATATCTCCTGTCAGAATAATTCTTTCCTTTTTAACTCTGGGGTCAGCAACAGGCACTGCCGACAATAGTGCTTTTGTATAAGGATGCAGCGGATTTTCATACAGTTCCGCTTTATCAGCCGATTCCACAATCGACCCCAGATACATTACCGCAACTCTATGGGATATATGCCGGACAACACTTAAATCATGCGATATGAACAAGTAGGAAAATCCGTACTGCTTCTGCAAATCTCCCAGGAGATTTATTATCTGTGATTGTATTGAAACATCCAGAGCCGATACCGGTTCATCGCATACTATAAACTCAGGATTAAGTGCAAGAGCTCTTGCAATACCGATTCTTTGACGCTGTCCGCCTGAAAATTCATGTGGATACCTGTCTATATGAAGCGAAAGCAGACCACACTGGTTCATGATTTCAAGCACCCGCTTCTTTAAATCCTTTTTAGTACAAAAGCCATGCTCAAGCAGCGCTTCACCAATCAGATCACCGACGGTCAATCTGGGATTAAGCGAGCTATAAGGGTCTTGAAATACTATCTGCATTTTGGGTCTTAAGCTTTGCATCTCGCGCTTCTTTAATTTGAAAACATCAGTTCCGTTAAAAACCACCTGTCCGCCAGTACTTTCATGAAGTCTCAAAATCGTTCTTCCGACTGTGCTCTTACCACAGCCCGATTCTCCAACCAACCCGAGGGTTTCACCTTTTTTTAGAGAAAACGACACGTTTTCTACGGCCTTTACATGTCCAACTGTTCTCTGTAAGATACCGCCTTTGATTGGGAAATATTTTTTTAAATCTTTAACTTCAAGCAATGTATCACTCATTTTATCTCCTCCCCAATCCTTTTGCATGCAACAAAATGATCCTTTTCCACCTCAACGGCATCAGGGAATCCATTTTTACATTCTTCACCGCACTTTTCACAGCGGTCACTGAAATAACACTTATCAGGAAGATCTATCAGTACCGGTACCTGTCCAGGGATAGTGTACAGCCTTTCGCTGACAGTATTCATCTGAGGTTTGGATTTCAGAAGACCTATGGTATACGGATGTGTCGGATTTAAAAACACATCGTTTACACTTCCCTGCTCAATTATTTTTCCGGCATACATAACAATTACATAGTCGGCCATTTCCGAAACAACACCCAAATCATGCGTTATCAGAATTATAGACATATCAAATTTCTTTTTGATATCTTTAAGCAAATCTAAAATCTGAGCCTGGATTGTTACATCAAGAGCTGTTGTCGGTTCATCCGCAATTAATAGCTCCGGGTTGCAGGAAAGAGCCATTGCTATCATAATTCTCTGTCTCATACCGCCTGACAATTCATGCGGATAAGAATTGAATATCTGCTCCGGACGTGAAATTCCAACAGTAGTAATAAGCTCAACAGCCTTGATTTTAGCTTCTTTTTTGGTAATCTTCTCATGAAGCATAAGTGCTTCCGATATTTGATTTCCGACTGTAAAAACCGGATTTAAAGAAGTCATTGGCTCCTGGAATATCATTGAAATTCGGTTCCCGTTTATTTTTCTCATCTCATTTTGTGAGAGTTTTATCAAGTCAATGTCATTTAATAGAATTTCCCCATCAACTATTTTACCCGGATTTTGAATAAGTCTCATCATAGATAATGACATAACACTTTTACCGCATCCGGATTCTCCAACGATACCTATTGTCTGTCCCTTTTTCACATCAAAAGAAACACCGCTAACGGCTTTTACGACACCGGCATCGGTATAAAAATATGTATGAAGGTTTTTAACCTGTAATAGCTTATCAGACATATCTTTCAACCCCTTTACTTTTTCATTTTTGGGTCGAAGGCATCTCTGAGTCCATCACCCAT
>JAEVZU010000268.1 GCA_023392075.1 Bacillota bacterium
TATAACATTCTTCCCTATTATTCAAAAGAAGTATAGCATCGAACAAACTATCCGTATGTTCATCTCTTAACTTGGAATTCATATATGACAAACTCCTAACGGTTAACAATATATTATTTATCTAATACTACCTCTAGAGTATACAATAACAGCTTTTTATTAATCAGTCAAGGTCAGTGATCACAGGTGTAACATTTTTCCACAATATAAATCTTAAGTCTATCCTATTGCCGTTTTGAATACAAATATAACATAACCTATTGTATACGTGCATTTTTATCAATATTCAATCACTGTATGACAGTGAAATGGAGGTCATAATGAATGGTTTGGTTATCATTACAAACAGGCAAAAATTATTAATATGTCTGGCAGCTCTGCTGTTTATTATATTATCTGCTTTTTTTATAGCGCAGTTGAATTTTCCTAAAGCGGTTAATGCAGATGTTCCACGAATTAACAAAGCTATTTCCTCTGAAAATGAAAACCAGCAATTGAAGGATATTTTATCCAGCATTTTACCTGCTGATAATAAAATCCTATATGAGGACGGCAGCAGAGCTGTCATTATAAATAAACCCGCAGGGAAAAAAATAGAGCAAACCCCTTCCGAGATAATTGCCCGGGGGAAAAATCTGTCCTATCTTTTTGTATTTTCCGACGAGGAATATCTCAGGCCGATATATACGAATCTATGGAAACAATCCTTTTATCAGGGATGGTTATATCTCCCCCGGAAGGTGGTTTCGGCAAAACACAGTCTTTTTACCTATTCAGGAGGTGCCGGCAAAGTTTTTGACATTGAGGGTCAGTTGGGCTTCTACCCTAATATTACTATAGACAACCAAAATTATTTTAATTTTTTAATTTATAATTTTGTTGTTGATAATGTCTCGCAGCTGGGAAATCAAATAGCAATATCAGGTAAACCCGCAAAAAAAGGTGTGCAAATAATTTCAATAAAAATCGAGGATGTATCTGCATTAATAAATGAAAATGGTAATATAACCGTTTATTTGTGCACACCATCAGGCTATGAAATAGATTACCAGGACATACCGTTTTCCAAGGAATCAAACAGAATTGAAGACTTTGGACCGGTACAGGAATCCTATACCGAAAGTTCGTACAATGAAACAGATATATCCTCCCTTGAAATAAGCCAGCAAAATGTAATTCTTAAGAAAGAGCTTGCCTATTTTGTATCCGATTCCGCAAAACCGATTTATTTTCAGCCCAACGGCACATACCAGACCGCAGATACGCTCAATGCAAGTCCCGATCTTGAAGAAGCAATAAAAAATCAAAAAGCAATAAAATTCTCCTTGCTTTATAACAATAAAAAATATGTCAGCCCTATTTACCATCCACAGTGGAAAGTTCACTATGACAGGGATTGGTGCTATATTCCCCGCAAAATGTACCTAAATATGAAAAGAGTGTACGCACTTTCCCCTGATAAGGAGATTGCAAGCGATCTGCTTGGAGAGCTTGGGTTTTTTGAAAAATTCTCAGGCGTTGCAAAGGATCAAACAGGTATCGTTGTCAAAAATTTCGTAGTAAAAAGTGCCGGTATATATGAGGACAGCATTTTATTGGAAGGTACTCCGGCCAGAATAGGAATGCAAATCATCGGAATTGACAAAAAGAATCTTGCCGGTTCCAAAGAATATGCCGTAAGACTGGTTACCTCCGATGCATGTGAAATTGATACCGATGTTCTGAAGAATTAAATTATGCAGATATTTTCTTATTGCTTATCTGTGAAATTTCAGGTAATGCAGCGCCTTTTAAGACTTAAATACCCTGTAAGGTTTACACAGCAGCTCTGCAGTGTAAGCCTTACAGGGTATAGAATTTCCATTATTCTACTTCTGGAGCATCGGTTAATTTAATTTTTTCATGACGTTTGTCCTGTCCAGGATTGCTGTAAATATATAGGCTACCACCGCACTGACACCGCCCTGAACAAGATTCCCCGGAACTTCCGAAATAATTGCCGCTACAGCAAGTGAATTGTCTATCATTCTATAGAAGGTTAACTCCAATATAAAATAACCTGCAACAATTATAAGAGCGCCGGCTGCCACTGCTATAATTCTCCTGAAATAGTTGGGTTCCCGGTCCGCTCTTTGGTGCGCAATGACCCCCACAACATAGCCTTCTATGCCCTTGACAACAAAGGTGATGGGTACGAAGATAAATGCTCCATATGCCAGATCAGCCAAAGCTGCTCCTATTGCACCTGCAGCAAGCCCCGACTTTCTTCCCAGTAATATTGCCGCTATCATGATGGCAGCATCACCGATGTTGAAGTAGCCCGGCGGCACAGGGCTGGGTATATGCAAAAAAGGAAGATAGGTAATAATGAACACCAGTGCAATCATTAAGGCTGTTAAAACTATCTTTCTTGTGGAAATCTTCATTTACGTAAAACCTCTATTCTATATAATATCATCGTAATAGTATCTGAACATCCTTTATTATTGCAGTCCGGCAACAAATTATTATATGGATTGCAGTTACTCTTCCTCTATCCTGATGCTGTTGGCAATACCTGATATGGAATTCTTCTCTTTTAAAACAGACAGCTTTTCTTTAATTTCCTTCTCCGTCAAAACGGGAGTAATAAAAGCGACTTCAACTCCCTGCACTTTTGTACCCAGATCAATATATTCCACTTCTCCGAATGCCGCCTTAACGTCATCTTTTGCATCTGCCGTCTTTTCTGCTGCCACTCTTACAAGAAATTTTGCAGGACTTTCTTCTATAGCAATAACATTATTTTCATTGGTTCTGACCCATACGCTCTTGGTTCCAAAATCCGGGTGCTTGGCTATATCAATAACATCGGCAACAACAGCACTGGCAGTAGGAAGCTTTCCTGCTCCTCTTCCGTAGAACATTGCGTCACCTATGGCATCTCCTTTAACTACTATGGCATTGAATACATCCTCTACATTTGACAAAGGATGCTCCTTTGATATTATTGCAGGACTTACCCTTGCAAATATTTTGCCTCCAAGCTTCCTGCTCACTGCTATAAGCTTAATGACACCGTTCATGGCTTCGGCATATTTCATATCGGCTGTAGTTATCTTTGTAATTCCTTCGGTGTAAATATTTGAGTAATCAACAAATTCATTATATGCTATTGATGACAGTATAGCCAGTTTTCTGCATGCATCGTGCCCCTCCACATCGGCGGTGGGATTCTGCTCGGCATAGCCGTTTTGCTGTGCTTCCTTCAATGCTGCTTCAAAGCTCTTTCCTTCCTTCTTCATCTGAGTAAATATATAATTTGTAGTTCCGTTCAAAATACCGGTAATTCCATTGATTTCATTGGCAGCAAGGCATTGATTGAGAGGACGTATTATAGGAATGCCTCCTCCCACACTGGCCTCAAACAAATAGCTCACACCCTTTTCCCGGGCCAGCTGTAAAAGCTCAGGTCCCTGGGAAGCAACCAGTTCCTTGTTTGAAGTTACAACACTTTTCCCCGCTTCAAGAGCCCTTTTCGTAAATTGTGCGGCTATAGTAGCTCCGCCTATTGTCTCAACAACAATAGATACATCCTTATCATTAAATACATCATCAGCATTCTTTGTAAGTACATCCTTGTCCGGACTGTCAGGAAAATCCCTTATATCAAGGATCCACTTAACTCTGATTTCCGTTCCTGCCCTCTGTGCTATACTTTCACTGTTTTTTCTTATTACCTCGGCAACTCCCGAACCAACAACTCCATAACCTAAAATTGCAACATTTACCATTTAAACCTCCAAATCTCCAAATGTGAATAATCAACAAAGCTGATTCTATTTGTCAATAAGGTTGACTAATATCAATTAGTTTGACTAATATACCGCACACTGGCCCAATTAAAATAATTCATAAGAAAATAATAGATAAAATATTAGCCGGCTTTTATACCGCTACCTTGCCAATATCTCGCATCTCCTTACACCCTCTATCTTACTTATCTCACCCATCATATTCTGAATATCCTCTTTCATCTCAAAGGTCTCGATTGATATGGTCACATCTGCAAGACTATTGATGGGAATATTCTGGTTTATGGTCAAAATATTTGCATTAGCGACAGCTATTTTATTTATAATGCTTGAAAGTATTCCGGAAAAATCTTCTACCACAAAAAAAAGAGTTATAACCTTTCCTCTGGATGTCTCGTAAAAAGGAAAAACATAATCCTTGTATTTGTAGAAAGCACTTCTACTGATTCCGATTTCCTTTACAGCATCATTTACGGTCTTAATCCTGCCCGAGCTAAGAATTTTCTTAACTTCAATAACCTTGGCAAAAACGTCCGGCAAGATCACAGAATCAACTAAAAAAAATACCGCTTCCTGTTTCATTAAGGCCTCCTGTCCACCTGATGCGTACAATTGTATTTCCTTGGTGTAATATTAGCATATTTTTGTGATTAATGCAACACAAAAAGGAGTATTAATCTTATTCAAGATTAATACTCCCCGATAGCCGGAATACCATTCAATTTATAGGTTAAGCGCCTGCTTGACCTTTTCTGTCATATCCACGGGCCGGCAGATTTCCTTGTGACGCACCGGCTTCTTATCAAGCTCCTTTAACGGAGCCGGTATTGTAAGTCCTGATTTCTCAGAAAGCACTGAAAGCAGCTCAAATTCGTTCTTACCTGCAACCGCCTCTTCACCGGCTATGGCTTTCACCACACTTTCATTAAACTTGAAAGGACTTGCGGTAGATACAATTACAGCCTTGGTGACATCACTTGTCGATATAACATATTTGTCATATACATCAACGGCAACTGCAGTATGAGTGTCCAAAACATATCCGGTTTCAGCATAAACGCTCTCAATGGTCTTTAATGTATCCGAATCGTTTGAGAAACCTGCCCAGAATATACTTTGTATCTTCTTTTTGGTTTCCTGGTCAACGGAGTATACTCCGTCATTTTTTAATTTGTTCATCCAGCCCGAAACCGTTTCCGAGTTTCCCTCTGTAACCAGGTACAACAGCCTTTCCAGATTACTTGAAATAAGTATGTCCATGGATGGCGACAGAGTTTTCTTAAATTCTCTGTTCCTGTCGTAAACACCTGTATTTATAAAATCAGTAAGAACATTGTTATCATTGGAGGCACATATCAGTTTGTTCACAGGCAGACCCATCTGCATTGCATAATACGCTGCAAGGATATTTCCAAAATTACCTGTGGGAACAACAAAATTGATTTTTTCCCCTATCTCTATTTCCTTATTCTTAAGCATATCCGCGTATGCGGAAAAATAATAAACTATTTGGGGAACCAGTCTTCCCCAGTTGATGGAATTGGCAGATGAAAACTTGTAGCCGTTATCATGTAATAGAGCAGCTACATCTTCATCACTGAATATCCGTTTAACACCGTTTTGTGCGTCATCAAAATTACCGGTTACAGCTATTGAATAAACATTGCTTCCTTCCTGAGTAACCATTTGCATTTTTTGAACCTGGCTGACACCTTCACTGGGGAAAAATACAATGATTTTTGTACCCTCTACATCCTTAAAACCTTCAAGTGCAGCTTTTCCGGTATCTCCGGAGGTAGCAACCAATATAACTATTTCTTCCTTTTCACCTGTCTTTTTCAATGCCTTAACAAGGAAGTGCGGAAGTATCTGAAGGGCCATGTCTTTAAAAGCACTTGTAGGTCCATGCCAGAGCTCCAGAACACTAACTGAATCATAAAGCTTATGCAGAGGAGCTATTGCCTCTGTTTCAAACTTCTGAGCGGTATATGCCTGTTTTACGCAATCGGTCAATTCACCAAGTGTATAATCATCCAGATAACCTTCCAGAATATTCAGAGCTCTTTCCTGATATGTCATTTCACTCATTTTTAATATTTGATCCTTATCAAAATGAATGATCTTTTCCGGTACAAATAAGCCTCCATCAGCTGCAAGCCCTCTTTTTATGGCTTCAGCCGAGCTAACATTAGAACAATTCCCTCTGGTGCTTCTATATAACATTTTTACCTCCTGCAAGGTGAACCTGAGTGCCTGGTTCATACTTTCTATAAGTAATTAGTGATCTTTCCTGTTTCATTAACCCTTATAATATAATAAATGCTCAAAAAATGCAAATGCATAACCTGACCGTCAGTACTGATTATTATAGTTTAATTACCTTCTATTGACAATGTGAGGGTACTATAGTTTAAACTGTGATATCAGGTAATGAAGCTTTTCAGCACCGGTTTGCGAATTTCCGGCAAGCCTGGTGACCAATTCGGTCATTTCAACAATATCTGAAGTCTTCTGGGCTATATTTGTAGTTCCTTCGGCTCCCTCGCCGGCAGCCCTGGTGACTTCTCCTATAGCCTTGCTCACATCCTGAACCGAAGCCAGCAGCTCTTCCGAGGTGGCGCTGAAATCACTGACAAGGTCATTGATCATTGCAGCATCCTTGCTGTATTGTTCACCTGTGGCTACCATTTTCATGTAATCCTGAACCACATGTCCTTCTATAAATTCCAGAACTTCACCCGAACTTGACTTCAGGTTTTCAACCGCCTCAATGACAGTTTTTGTAACCGCCTGTATCCTGACAACAGTCTCTTTGGAATCATCAGCCAATTTTCTTATTTCATCGGCAACCACCGCGAAACCCTTTCCGGCTTCACCTGCACGAGCCGCTTCAATAGCTGCGTTCAGTGCTAGAAGATTGGTCTGTGATGTGATTTGAAGTATTTCATCCGCCAAAGAACTGATTTCAGCTACCGCATTTGATTTTTCAATGGCAGCTCTCAATTTTTCATCTACCGAAACCCGTATTTCATAGGCTGCCTGCTGAGACTGACGGGCAGTTGCTTTTAACTCTTCCGCCCTGTCGTTTATTTCGGCAGCAGACTTTGCCCCCTCCTGTGCCTTTGAGGCTATTTCACCCACTGCATTTTCAATTTCGGCTGTTGACGCCGTCATTTCTTCCGAGGAGGCAGCTGTTTCTTCCATGCCGGCAGCAAGCTCTTCAGTGGTTGCCGACACATCCTCCACACTTGCATTCAAACTTTCCATTTTATCAACAATCCCGTTTACATCACTGTCAACAGTTTTGGCTACCTCCACCACAGAGTTAAAGGAATTGCGTATACTGTCGGTAAAAGTATTAAATGCCTGAGCCATTTGAGCTATTTCATCCCTGGTTTTCGGCATGAACTTTATGGTAAGGTCTCTATTCTTACCGGCAGTTTCCAAGGCTTCCTTAAACGCATTAATTGGTTTCAGGATTGCAAATACAACCAACAATGCAATTGCTGTAACCACCAGAATGGTTACCAGGGAAATGACAATAAAATTGTTTCTCAATGTAAAAATATCACTATAAGCCTTGTCAGCTTCAACTTCCAGGGCAAAAACCCATTTGGTACTCGGTATTTTTTTATACTCTATTATTTTATTTGTGCCATTGAATTTATAGTTTATATGTCCGGATTCGTTAGACAGTACCTCTGCTGCAAGAGTTTTATATTCTGCATTATCCTTGAAATTCGTATTTACTGTTTCTTTATTATGATGTGCCAGCATCACTCCTGAGGTATCTACTAAAAAACCTTTACCGATTCCATCCACATCAAGGCCATTTACCATTTCGGTAATTGTATCCAGCAGTATATCTTCAGAAATTACACCGTAAAGCTTGCCTGACTTATCCAATAACGGATAGGCAATTGAAACCGCATATTTGTTTGTCACCTTATCCAGATAAGGTTCGGAAAAACTGAGCCCGTCGGGTGCTGCCTTTACAGCCGTATACCAGGCGCGTGTTCTGGGATCATAATCCTTATCCGGCACCCAACCAGAACCATCTATAAATGAACCATCCTCAAAACCAACATATATATCGGAAATATTTTTTGAATTGGTTTTTGCTTTAAGCGCAAGTAAATGTTCAACTGTAATATTGTCCTTTGTTTCAGCATTATTAAGCACCAAACCGATGGTTTCAACCACCTTTGCATTCTCATTGATCCACCCGTTTAACTTATCTACAACTCCAACTGCAGTAACTGAAAGTTTTGAATCAATATTTTTGCCGGCCTGGTTACTGATAAAGGAATAGCCCAACAAGGCTACAGGAATAAGTGAAATAAGTGCTACTACAATAAATAAAGACACAAGTTTAAATTTAAGCTTCATTTGATACACCCCATTATTCCGTCAATATTTTATCTTCTTTGACAAAATAGCAACACATTCTACATGTTTTTAACTTTTAATATACTATTTTGTGAATTCAGAGTCAATGTCAACTTAACACCAAAATTGGACCTTTATTTCCTTATTTTTCAGTTACTTTGAATTAAAGGATTTCACCTCGCCCCCCTGCTTCTCTTGTGCATGTTTATCATAAGTTTTTGTACGGCGATTTTTCCCTGTTCATAGAGGAATTGCATATTTTCGGGGCTGATATCAAAATCCAGAAAGGAAATGCTGCCGGTATTAATGTGCGCTATATTATCAATATTATAGGAATTTTTAGGAACTCCGGTATCATGTGAAGCAGACAGCAGTTTTTTCAGCATATTCTCGGCATTCTGCAATTCCTTGGGTTCCTTTCCCTCCAACTTGAGCCCGATGATATTTGACTGTATGCTGTCAATCAGCCATACAGGGAAATTATCAAGAACTCCTCCGTCAATAATAAAATGCTGCTTCAAATAATTATTTGATTTTTTCAAAAGCACACAGGGCCTGAAAACAAACGGAACTGAAGTACTCATTCTTACGGCCCTCGCCACCTCAAATTTATCCGGATCAATATTATACAGCGCGATATCATCCGGGAGAACCAATACTTTCCCAATGTTTGCATCAACAGCAGTCATTCTTACCTTATAGCCTCTGGGATTAACTTTGTCGGCAATGCCTCCTCTGAAATCGCTGAAGGTATAAATTCCTTTATTGGCTAAAAGCTGAGCAACCCACTTTTCAAGCAAATCACCATCCAAAAAGGCGTTTTCCTGACTGAATGCAATTAAATTGCTCAGGAAATTACCTCTTATCCCTTTAAAATCTTCTTTATATCTTTTAATATTCTGCAGTTCAGGATAATCCTGCATATACAGCAAAGCTTCTATATCACTGTCATTGACAGTATTTCTTTCCTCCAGAAGCTTCTTTATTCTCCCGCTGATAGTAGTGTTTAAATAGTCACCGCTCCTTATTTTCAATATGCTGAAATCAAATTCCTTTAGAATCCTGATTAATTCCCTTGAGGTGTATCCCGCACCGATCAGGGCCCCAATCAAGGCTCCGGCTGAAACCCCTGCTATATTTCCAAATTTTCTGTATCTTTTTTCAAGTTCTTCGTAAGCTCCTACAAAAGCTATTCCTTTTATGCCTCCGCCGCTGAGTACCAGATTTAATGGATTAATAATATTCATTTTTGAATTTCCCCAAAACATAAATCTTTCTAATGTATATATATTATCGTTTTGACATATTTAGTATATTGAACAACCAGTTGATCTTCTCAAACAGTTGATCTCTTCAAAGTTAATTTTTATATAAATGCTCAAAAAGTGTTTTCAAAATTTACAGCTCATGGTAGAATCTTATGTAATCATGTTTATAACCTGCTTAACAATCATGTCTTAAAGCAGTTATCAAATTTAACAAAAATACATATACAATTAAGAGGTGCTAAATGGATATATTCTTACTGATTGGTGTCGTTGTAGGATTCTTGGCTGTTGTTGTCGGAATGATTGTAAAAGGTGCTGATGTCACTGTTCTGCTAAATCCCGCTGCTGCCATAATTATTTTAATAGGAACAACAGCTGCTGTTATGAACTCTTTTCCTAAAAAGGAGTTTCTGAAAATACCAAAAATTGCATCAGTTTTATTCAGAGAAAGAAAAAAAGAGAATCCTGGCGAAATAATTGAAAAAATCGCCGACCTTTCCCAAACTGCCAGAAAAGACGGTCTTCTATCCCTGGAATCTGTTATGCAGAACATAGATAATAAATTTATGAAAAAGGGACTTGGTATGGTAATCGACGGAATAGAACAGGAGTACATTACAGAAGTCTTAAACAGCGAAATTGACAGTATGGAGGAAAGACACAGAGCAGGTGCGAGTATTTTTTCAACTGCCGGCGGTGCAGCACCGACACTTGGAGTTCTGGGTGCGGTTATCGGTTTGATAGGAGCACTCGGCAACCTGAATGATACTGAGAAACTTGGCCATATGATAGCTGCCGCCTTTGTCGCCACACTTTACGGTATATTTTTCGGTTATGTCATATGTCATCCCTTTTCTTCCAGGTTAAAAAGAAAATCTCATGAGGAAATAAATACGATGAGAATTATCCTTGAAGGAGTACTATCCATACAGGCCGGAGAAAATCCAAAAAGCATTATTCTGAAATTATCAGGAATGCTGGAACCGAAAGAAAGAGCAAAACTTGAACAGAAGACTGAAAATCCCGCTAAAGCAGAATAGAATTTATATCTGAGTCGTTCATTGGCTCATGGAGGCTAATATATATGTCTAAGAAAAAAGTGCATCACGAGGAACACGTTGATGAAACCTGGCTGATTCCTTATGCAGATATGCTTACATTGCTGCTTGCTCTGTTCATAGTAATGTTTGCAATGAGCAAGCTGGATAATGAAAAAATGGAAAAAGTCAGCGAGCAGTTCAATATTATTTTTTCCGGAGGATCTGGTGTTCTCGATAAAAACGGAACTTCACTTATTCCAATGGATAATCTGCCAACTCTGAATGAGCAGGAAGAAGACAGGATGACTGAACTAAAGCAGGATATTGAAGAAGAAATAAAATCCAGCGGCTATTCGGACAAAATAAGTGTTACCTTAGGTGAAAAAGGACTTGGTATATCTATCCAGGATGTAGTACTTTTTAACTCAGGTAAAGCTGATGTATTAAATAATGTATACCCGATGTTGCTGCATATTTCCGAAATGCTTGAAGGCCTGGATAATGAAATAAGAGTGGTTGGACATACCGACAATGTTCCCATAAAAACCGCCCAGTTCCGCTCAAATTGGGACTTAAGTGCCATGAGAGCCATCAATGTCATGAACTTCTTCATTGACAACGGAGGTTTGGATCCCGCAAGATTTTCCTTCGAAGGTTATGGACAATACTCTCCAAAGTATGATAATTCAACCGATGAAGGAAAGGCAAAAAACCGAAGGGTTGAAGTAATCCTCATTCGTAAGTACCCGCTGGATGAAGATGGAGCCGAAAAAGCTGACAACAATTAAATGTTTGTCAGCTTTTTATAAATTTTATATCTGTCTATTGAATAGCGCTTAACCTGCTCTTGGCATATTTTACATACGAGGATTTGGGATACTGTTCAATAAGCTTTTGATATGCTTCAGCTCCTTTTTGGTTGTCACCATGCTCAACATAGCTTTTGCCAAGCACATAGAGTGCCTTGTCCCCAAAAGTCCACTTATCGCCCAGTTTGAATACCACTTCAAGTTTTTCTATAGCTTCGGCATATTTTTTACCGTTATAAAGATCATTCCCCTGGGTATACAGTGATGATGCTTCTTTTAGATATACATCTTTTTTTATTGAATCGTATTTCTTCTTCTGATCGGTACTAAGTTCCGCAATAGGAACCTGGCTCAATTTATCGACTGCCTCTGAATTTTTTCCCTGCTTATACAGTGTCGATATCTGATTTATTTGATCGGTAAGCTTATAATTCCTCAATTCCAGATTGGCTGCATCAAGCTGTTCCTGGAGCTTTTTGTTTTCTGCAAGCGTCTTATCCAGGTTGTCACTGACCGCCGCGTTGGCAATAGGCTCATTATCCGTTTTTTCTTCCTTCAAATTCTTCATGGAGAACACAAAGAATACCAAAGCCGCTGCCAGGCACAAAATCCCGAATAAATTGAAGGCCATTGCAATACGAGGCTTTTTAAGCAGTTCTCCGATTTTTTTTAAAAGGATATATTCTGCCTGAATCTCTTCCTCTTTATATGCCTCCTGCTTTTTTCTGGCAGGTACTTCCTTTTTGGCAGCCCCACTTTTTCCGGTCTCAGTTGCTTTTGGCTTCATGGTACTGCTCTTGACTGCCTTCGAACTCTTTCTTGAGGAGCCGCTGTCTCCGGCTGATATATAGTTTAAATAATCCGCCGCTTTCAAAACATTATTTTCACCGTTCACAACCTTACCAAACAATTCCTGTGCCTTATCCATCTGATTTGTATATGCATAACACAGTCCCAGGAGATTGACTGCCTCATAAAAATCAGGGTTTACTGCAACAACCCGCTTAAGCTCAATCATTGCAATATCTTCACTGCCCGTCCTGAGATATTCAATCGCCTTGTTATAAGCTTTTACAGAATCAACTATTTTTTCGGATATTTTGTTGTCTTGAGAAAATTTTTCAATGTCTATAGGTGTGAAACTTCTGATCTCCTGATTCAGATCCATGAAAATCGGCTCCCTTCAAGTACTTTTAATTAAAAATTTCTCTGATCCGCCCAATCATATACAGCGATCCAAAAGCACAGACCATGCTGTTGGAGCCCATATTATCCAGGGCCAGTTTCAAGCCATTCTCTAAAGTAATTCCATCCTTAACGTGTCTGGAATATTTATTTAGTTCCTCTGCCAGTTCGTCGGACGGTACCGCTCTTGGATTGTCAGGAGTTACTGTGATAATAAGCCTGGCCTTTCCTGCCAGAAGCTCCATTATGTGCTTGTAATCCTTGTCCCTCAGAAATCCAACTATAAAAACTTTTTCCATATGGCTGAAGTATCTTTCAAGTGCGGCATTTAAAGCCTGCCCACCTTCAAGATTATGTGCTCCGTCTATCAGTACCAAAGGTTGAGTATTAATAATTTCAAGTCTGCCGGGCCACGCAGTATTGGCAATACCGTTGCCTATATTAGTATTAGCAATTTTATAACCTTTATTTATTAAAGCTTCACAGGCATCAATTGCCACTGCTGCATTACAAAGCTGATGATCCCCAAGGAGCCTGATCTGAAGATTTTTATAATCCTTATAGTCAAATAACTGCCCTTCAAGGCTAAATTCCTTTAATTTCAAGCTTTCAAAACATACATCATGGAAGACCGCATTCTGTTTTTGACACTCATCCCTGAAAATTTTCATTATTTTATCCGGTTGAGGGTACACAACGGCATCACTGCCCTGTTTAATTATTCCGGCCTTTATATATGCGATCTCTTCCAAGGTCCCGCCCAGCTTGTCGGTATGATCCAGGCTAATTGTAGTAATTACCGATACTTCGGGGGGATCGATGATGTTTGTGGAATCATACCGGCCTCCCAGGCCGACCTCTAAAACTACAATATCGCAATTATTCCGGTAAAAATATTCAAAAGCTGCAGCCGTAATAATTTCAAATTCAGTAGGATGCTCCTGTCCCAATTCCAGTAAAATTTCGATTTTTGATTTGATATGGTCTATAACTTCAGCCAATTCGTCAGGTTGAATTTCATTATTATCTATCTTGATTCTTTCAGTAAATCTTTGTATATAAGGTGATGTAAATATACCTGTTTTATAACCTGAATCTATGAGAATATTACTGATAAACGCTGTGGTTGACCCCTTTCCGTTTGTACCTGTAACGTGTACAAACTTTAACTTTTTCTGCGGATTTCCCAACAGATCCATCAGCCCTGCAATTCTTTCCAATCCCAGTTTACTTCCAAACTTCAGGGTACCATGTATGTATTGCATCGCTTCTTCGTAGTTCATGGTATTCCGATTCCTCCAATTGTAAAAGATCAGTCCTATGATGTCTCTCTGACGTACAAATAAACAATATCAGTTTTTTCCAATACAGTCAATTACAAAAATGTAAACACAATTAAGACTCTTTAATTAATTTACAGATAAATATTTCCAGTCGGTTCTAAACCCCGTTATTTAAGCAGTTGGTCTATATCAGTTTTTGAAAGATGTGTTGTAGTTATTCCCATGCTGGCCAGTAAAATGTGATCAAAAATGACCATTTTGGAAAGTTTTAACTTTTCTTCCTCGTCAAGATCAACAAAGGCAGTCAGATTGCTCTCTGAATTCTCAAAAGGCAGATAATACCTGACACCGCCCTGCGGTATTGCTTTTTTAAAATCCTGCTCACACCATATTTCGTTGGGAATCAGCGCATATATTTCAAAACCTTCTACTTTTTTACCCTCCAAAGAGATAGACAAAACTCTTCGTTTTTCATTATCCATAATCTTCTTGCTTATGAATTCTATACCCAAATTCCGAAGATTTTCCTTAAATTCCGAAGACAGTATCATTTTGTCATTAGTCCCCATATTGAGCAGAGTACTGTTCAGCTCAAGTAACAAAAATGTTTCTGTTTTAAGCGCTGAGATGATTTGATAGCTTACCTCCGGGTTCTCCAGCTTTTTTCCAGAATAGACCAGCGAAAAACTTGATACACCGGTATTATTTTTATTTGTTATATTTGACAGTTTTATTTTTATCCGTTTATCCATACGGTCGCCCCTTTTCCCAATGTTTATGGTGTTACAATTGATTACATTATATACTTGTTGTACTTAATTGTGAACAAAAAAGGCCGCCCATAAGAATAAAATCTTCCGCTGAGCCGCCTTAATTATTATAAATTATATATTATTTGCCCAATCTGGCTTCAAGTTGTTTCTTCTGTTCTTCATATCCAGGTTTCCCCAGCAGAGCAAACATATTTTTCTTGTAGGCTTCCACACCCGGTTGGTCAAATGGGTTGACTGCCAGCAGATATCCGCTGATACCGCATGCCTTTTCGAAGAAATATACCATATTTCCAAAATAGTATTCATTTAGTTCAGGTACATTAATAACAAAATTCGGTACTCCTCCGTCGGTATGAGCAAGTAAGGTTCCTTCAAAAGCTTTATTGTTTACAAAGTCCATTTCCTTACCTGCAAGGAAATTCAAGCCGTCAATATTATCCTTGTCCTCTTTGATGGTTATGCTTTTCTTTGCTTTTCCCACATGTATTACCGTCTCAAACAGGTTTCTGAGACCATCCTGTATATATTGACCCATTGAGTGCAGATCTGTTGTAAAATCAACACCTGCGGGGAATATTCCCTTTTGATCCTTTCCTTCGCTTTCTCCATAAAGCTGTTTCCACCATTCTGTGAAAAAGTGAAGTGACGGTTCGTAGTTAACCATTATTTCGGTAGTCTTGTTTTTATTGTAAAGAGCATTTCTCGCTGCTGCATATCTATAGCAGTCATTGTTCTGGAAATCCACATTGCTGTATAACTTGCAGGCATCAGCAGCACCCTGCATGATTTTGTCAATATCCGCCCCGCATACGGCAATAGGTAAAAGACCCACAGCTGTCAAAACTGAAAATCTTCCGCCAACATCATCCGGAATAACAAAGGACTCATAACCTTCTTCGTCAGCCAGCTTCTTCAAAGCTCCTCTGGCTTTGTCGGTAGTGGCATATATTCTCTTCCTGGCTTCCTGCCTGCCATATTTATTTTCCATGTATTCCTTGAAGATTCTGAATGCAACCGCCGGCTCAGTGGTGGTTCCTGATTTGGATATGACATTTACCGATACTTCCTTGCCTTCAATAAGTTCCAATAAATCTGTCACGTAAGTCGAACTGATATTGTTTCCCACAAAATAAATTTCCGGAGTTTTGCGTTTGCTCTTTGGCAGCATGTTGTAAAATGAATGTGAAAGCATTTCGATTGCCGCTCTTGCTCCAAGGTATGATCCCCCAATACCTATAACTATAAGTACGTCTGAATCCGCTTTAATTTTTTCTGCAGACTTCTTTATTCTTGAAAATTCTTCCCTGTCATAATTCAGAGGCAGGTCGACCCAGCCTAAAAAGTCATTGCCGGGACCGGTTTTGCTGTGAAGCATTTCATGAGCCTGCTTTACGAACCCTTCAAAATAATTGATCTCATATTCGCTCAAAAAGCTTGAAGCTTTTGAACTGTCAAAAGTTATTTTTTCCATCGAATTGTCCTCCCGTATTACAAATCCATATTTTTTTCATTATTGCTGTTTCTTCCTTGGAAAATTTTTATCTTTTCTAGTATACCAAATGAATTTTCTAATTAAAAGTTTTATTCCAATTTTTATTCATTTTCAAAAGTGCTTTACCCTCTATTGACAATGTATAACACGCCGCAGGGCAAATTAACCACTCAAAAACGTATTGTACATTGTCAATTAGAGGGTATCAATCTTTTATCATTTTGACCCAATTATCGAAATATTTACAAGGTGTTAAAATACTTTTTTGTTGCAAAATATTATCAGGAACATTTTTTAACCGTTAAAATTTGTTCCTGGAGAACTTGCTTAGAACCTGTTTAGTATCCGCTTGTGCTTGGCATTTTGAGTGAATTTTCTGCCAGGCAAGGCAAATTTCCGAAGGAATAATTTGTTTATTCCTAGAAAATTTAACGCAGCGTGGCGCAAAATACGCCAAAATGACGAGTGCAATGAGATACTAAACAGGTTCTAAGGGGGGTGTATCGAGCGTTGGTGCTTACAGATGCAGAACTGGTATCCCGATGTATAAACGGTGATAGTAGTGCGTTTGAAGAAATAGTGACCAGATATAAAAAACTGGTTTACAGTGTAGTATACAAGATGATATCGGATAAAGAAGAAGTCAATGATGTATCACAAGAGGTCTTTATAAGATTGTACAAGTCTCTTGATAAATATAATCCGGAATATAAAATGTCAACATGGATAGTAAAGATTACTTCTAATTTGTGTCTGGACACCTTAAGAAAGAAAAAGCAGGATACTGTTACACTGGATGATGCTATTGGAGTCTCAAGCGATATAGATACACCCGAGCAAACCCTGATAAAAAATCAAAGGTCTCAATTAATAAAAAAAGCTATTAATGAGTTACCTGAAAAATATAGAATACTCATAGTCCTTTTTCATAATAACGGAATGTCGTATGAGGAAATGACAAAGGTTTTAAATGAGCCGATGTCCATAATAAAAAACCGGCTCTACAGAGCGAGACTCATGTTAAAGGAAAAACTTGATAGTGCAAGAAAGGAGGAGGTATTATGAAATGTAACGAATCACAGGATTATATGATGAAATTCTTCGATAAAAATATCAACGACATTGAAGAGGCCCAGTTGAAACAGCATATTAAAAGCTGCACCAAATGTTCTGAAGAATTTTTATCCCTGAAGGAAATATTCTCTGAAATTGAACAAGACTCAGCAATTGAGCCTCCGGAGGATTTTGAACTACAAGTTATGAGCAGGATAGAAAAAGAAGCGGTAATATATAGAAAAGCTGCCGGGGGAAATGCCTTTGTATATGATATTTTACTGGTTGCGGTATCCTTTATCTTTGTGATCTTATTCGGAGGAATTCTATACGAAGCTGTAAAGCATCCACTTGCGTTTTTACAGAACGTACAGATTGCAACCGGCCTTGCAAAGGAATTTTTCTCCGCTGCGGTTACAATGGCAAAAGGAATGGGCATTGCTTTGATGGGTGTTACCGCATCCATTTACAAGACTTATTATTATTTGTATATTTTACTTGGAATCCTGCTGCTGGTCATTCAGGGAGTATTTATAAGAATGGTCAGAGAGGGTAATGGTACAGTACAATGAAAAAAATAACTAAACTGGTACTGGTATTGCTTATATTTACATTATTGATTCCGGGTGTGGTATTGGCTGCCAGGAATGATTTGACCATCAGCAACCTGATAATACTGGAAGAAAAAAATATAAATGATATAAGCTGCGGAAATGTTACCGTTGTTCTCGGTTCCACCGACATAAAGTCAAATGTACTTGGAAGTGTGATAGTTGTTTTCGGAAAAGCAAATATAAGCGGAAAAGTAAGCGGAGATGTGGTTTCGGCCTTTGGTGAAGTTTACCTGAAAGGCGATACCGAGATAATGGGAAATCTTGTATCGGTTGGAAAGTTTGAAAAAGACAGTGATGTAAAAATCAGAGGTACCAAAGTTGCATTTAACTTCGACTATATCTCATTGTTTAATTCAAACGGAATATTGATCAATGCACTTATAGTCGGTTCTTTGTTCACACTTGTTGCAGGACTTATATTGATAACCATATTTACCACAAGATTCAGAGTAATGTCCTATTCCCTGAATAATGCGCTATCCCGGCGGATGGTGCTGGGGGCTTTGGTTGTAGTCAGCCTTACCATAGTCCTTGCGTTTGTCATCTTCCTGCTGGTGGCGCCGGTTCTGTACATTCTGGTAATAATGCTGGCCGATATTATCGGCAGTATATACCTTGGAACGGTTATATTCAGAAATAACTATGACAGATCTGCAATTTACATTGAGTTTTTTGTGGGACACATACTGATCAGCATTATTAAAATAGTACCGTTGATATTTATTCCTTCAGGTTCTTATACAGCATTGATGGTATATGGGATATGTTATGTTATAGTTCAATTGGCTCTTTCCTCCTTTGGTATCGGAACGGTTATAGATACCGGATTTGGCAAGAATACGGAACTTTTAAGAAAAGTCGGGAAAGTATAAGCCGGCAATATGTGACTTTTAGGTGTTACAGACCGCTACAAATTATTTCCCGTTAATTTCAGTTTACCCTGTAAAAAAGCCTCAAAGTTTCATACCCTCTATTGACAATGTACAATACGTTTTTGAGTGGTTAATTTTCCCTGCGGCTGCGTTGAAGCCGCTTGCAAGGCACAAAGCCTTACTGCACGCCTTTGCCTTGCCGCAAGCCCAAATATCTCACTCAAAAATCACCGACCTCCCGCTGAGATATTTTGGCAATTTTCGAGGAGGATGGGCGCAGCCTTGCTGACGCAAGGCAAGGACGACGACAAAAAAAAGTGGCAAAATAGCCGGCGTGAGGCGTGTTATACATTGTCAATAGAGCGTAAACATTTTTTAAGACTTGATAATTGTATATTAAATGAAATATAATATTTTCAGAGTTTGATTTGTTTGGCTTTTATTTGGTATAATACTATATATACAATTGTCAAGTTAAATAGACGGGGGAGCGAAAGATGATTTCAAATAAAGTCGTTATAAATTGTCCATCAGGTTTAGATTCAAAAGCAGCAGCATTGCTTGTACAAAAAGTATCGAAATACAGTTCAAACATCTGGCTTGAAAAGGGAGAAAGAAGAGCCAATGCAAAAAGTCTACTCGGTTTACTTTCATTAGGTGTTGAAAGACAGGCAACAATAACTGTTATTACTGATGGGGAAGATGAGGAAAAAGCTTCCAGAGAGATTTCGGAATATTTCTCCACTGGATTTTAATTGATTTATATTTTAGACTATATTTAAATATGCATTATAAACAGCTGTGGCTTTTGCGAGCCTGTGAGTTCGCATAAACCACTTTTTGTTTATGTTAAGAAAATTATAGTGTTAATAAGTGAATATAAACTATTTATATAAGGCATTGTGAACTGAATTATTGCTTGGAAATACGAAGAGTTTATGTGAAGAGTTTATGTAAGGAATTTTAATGAGGTTAATTATATGTTTGACATACAGGAAGAATTAAAAAAGCTGCCGGACAAACCGGGTGTATATATAATGAAGGATGTTAACGGGATTGTTATATATGTGGGAAAGGCAGTGGTACTCAAAAACAGGGTAAGACAGTATTTCCAGAATTCTGCAAACCATCCCCCGAAAGTCTGTGCAATGGTTTCAAGAATTCATGAATTTGAGTATATTGTCACCGATACCGAAGTTGAAGCCCTGATGCTGGAATGTAATCTTATAAAGAAATACAAACCAAAATATAATATACTTCTTAAGGATGACAAGCACTACCCGTATATAAAGGTTACAATGAGCGAGCAGTACCCGCGGATTTTAAAAACACGCAGAGTGGAAAAGGACGGTGCAAAGTACTTCGGGCCATACTCCAGTGCGTTTGCGGTCAACGATGCCATTGACACAATAAAAAAGCTTTTTCCCATAAAAACCTGCAACAGGAACCTTCCGAAGGATATAGGGAAATTCAGACCCTGTCTTAACTTTCATATCAAGCAGTGCCTGGGGCCCTGTCAGGGCGAGGTAAACCGGGAAGAATACAGGAATATGATGAAAAAGATTTGTTCCTTTCTGGGCGGGCAGTACGATGAGATTTTGAATGACCTTAAGAACCAGATGGAGACTGCCGCGCAAAACCTGGAGTTTGAAAAGGCAGCACAGCTGAGAAACAAAATCAACAGTATCGTCCAGCTTTCAGAAGCGCAGAAGGTTCTGTCTGCAGACGGGCAGGACAGAGATATCATCGGTTTTGCACAAAATGCAACCGATCTGTGTATTCAGGTTTTCTTCGTGAGAAACGGCAGAGTAGTGGGAAGAGAGCACTTTGTTTTTGAAGGAGAGGGAAATGAGGATGTGAGATACTCTCTTTCAACCTTTATAAAGCAGTTTTACAATACGGTACAGTTTGTGCCTTCGGAAATAGTTATACAGCAGGAAATAGAGGACCGTGAAATCATAGAGCAATGGCTTACCGGAAAGAGAGGCTTTAAGGTCAGTCTGAGGGTTCCGCAGAGAGGCGAACTTGTAAAATTTGTAAAGATGGTTGTACAAAACGCCGAAATATCTCTTAAACTGTATGGTGAACGTCTCAAGCGGGAAGGCTCTATTCATGAAGAAGGCTTGAAGGAACTTACAAAGGCTCTCAGGCTTGAATGCATTCCCGACAGGATAGAATCCTATGATATTTCCAATACGGGTTCTTCCGAAATTGTTGCATCAATGGTGGTATTTGAAAACGGCAGGCCCTCAAGGGATGAATACAGAAAATTTAAAATGAAGTCGGTAGAAGAACAAAATGATTATGCAAGTATGCAGGAAACTCTGTACAGAAGACTGTCTCGTGCAAGAAGAGAGGCAGGGGGAGAAGCTGAGCAGGCCAAATTTTCAAAGCTGCCCGACCTTATTCTGGTGGACGGAGGGCTTGCGCATGTCAATGCCGCACAGCAGATAGCAGATGAACTGGGTTTTGATCTGGTTATAGCAGGTATGGCCAAGGATGACCGCCACAGAACAAGGGCTCTGGTTTATAAGGGCAGCGAGTATGACCTGTCCTCAAATATGCCTATGCTGAGGCTGATAACCGAGATACAGGATGAAACACACCGTGTAGCCATACAATATAATAGAAAGCTAAGGGAAAAGAGATACACCCATTCCGAGCTTGATGATATAGATGGTATAGGAGATACCAGGAAAAAGGCGCTTATAAGGCATTTTAAATCCCTGGCTGCAGTAAAAAAGGCTGAAATATCCCAGCTGCTTGAGGTGGATGGAATAAATCAAAAGGTGGCCGGAAAAATTTATGAGTATTTCAGGAAGTAGGTACAAAATTTTATGTCAGTCTTTGCAATAGCCGATCTGCACCTGGCGCTGGGAATAGATAAACCCATGGATGTATTCGGGGGCAGATGGTCAAATTATATGGAGAAAATTAAAAACAACTGGCTTGAAACTGTAAGGGAATCCGACACGGTAATAATTCCGGGCGATGTATCCTGGGCTACATATATTGAAAATGCCTATGAGGATTTCAAATATATAGATGGCCTGCCGGGGAAAAAAATTATTTCCAAGGGAAATCACGATTATTGGTGGACTACCACTTCAAAATTGAATAAATATCTAATGGCGAATAAATTTGAAACCATATCCTTTATGCATAACAATGCTTTTGTGATTGAAAATCTTGCCATTTGCGGTACAAGGGGCTGGAAGTGTCCGGGTGAAGATGATTTTAAAAAGGATGATGAAAAAATTTATTTAAGGGAAATCGAGCGTCTGGAACTTTCAATAAAGGCTTCCATGAGTTTGGAGCATTCGGAAAAACTGGTTTTTCTGCACTACCCGCCGGTAACTGCTAAAAGTCAGACATCGGGTTTTATGGAGATTATGAAAAAACACGGTATAACCAGATGCTTTTACGGACACCTCCATGGAGAAGGTATTAAAGGTGCCGTAGAAGGAGAGTATGAAGGTATTGCCCTGAAATTGATATCTGCCGACTATTTGAATTTTGTACCGATGATTGTAAATAGTCAACAGGCAGTTGACAGGATGTTGATGTCAGGTTATATTGATTCTTGAAATATGTGAGCAATATGGTATAATTGAATGGTTAATTTTTAAACAAGTAGTTTTTTGTGCAAAAAACAAGCATACAAGCTGAATGAATAAAATTATACAAAAACTAAATACCGGGAGGAAGTTTACGAAAATGATAATTAACAAAATGGAAGATGTTGAAAAGAATGTTGTACAACTTGAAATTGAAGTTGATGCAGCTAAATTTGAAGAAGGTATGCAGCAGTCCTACAAAAAGAATGCATCGAAGTTTAACGTACCAGGTTTTAGAAAGGGCAAGGCTCCAAGAAATATAGTTGAACGTTACTACGGAGAGCAGGCGTTATATGACGATGCAATAAATATAGTTTGCTCTGAAGCATATGACCAGGCAATCGAAGAAAAGAAGCTGGAGCCCGTGGACAGACCTGAAATTGACATAGTGCAAATCGGAAACAAGCAAAATCTTATTTTCACTGCAAAAATTACCATCAAGCCTGAAGTTGAATTAGGCGCATATATGGGTGTTGAGGTTACAAAGGCTGATGCTACCGTAACTGAAGACGATGTTGAAAATGAATTTAACAAGGTAGTGGAAAAGAATTCACGTCTTGTAACTGTTACCGACAGACCTGTTCAATCCGGTGACACTGCTGTTATCGACTTTGAAGGCTTCATAGATTCAGTACCTTTTGAAGGCGGTAAAGGAACGGATTACAGTCTGGTAATAGGTTCAGGTACATTTATTCCCGGCTTTGAGGATCAGCTGATCGGCAAGAATACAGGAGAAGAAGCTGAGGTTACTGTCAGCTTCCCTGAGGATTACGGCAAGGAAGATTTGAACGGCAAGCCTGCATTGTTCAAGGTAACAGTTAAGGAAATAAAAGTAAAGGAATTGCCTGCCATTGATGATGAATTTGCCAAGGATATAAGCGAATTTGACACTCTTGAAGAATATAAAAAGGATTTGAGAAATAAATTAGAAGAGACTGCAAAGCATAAGGCAGAACATGAAAACGAAGAAAACGTCATCCAAAAGGTAGCAGAGAATGCAACTGTAGAAATACCGAAGGTTATGGTGGAAAAACAAATAGATTCCATGGCAAGAGACTTCGATATGAGACTTCGTTACCAGGGACTTGATTTACAGAGATACCTTGATATGATGGGAATGGATTTTGAAGCCTTCAGGGGTCAGTTCGCAGCTAGAGCTGAAAATGAAGTAAAAGTACAGCTTGTAGTTGAAAAGATAGCACAGATTGAAAACGTACAGGTTTCTGAAGATGAAGTTGACGAAGATATTGCAAAGGCTGCCGAAGCATATAAACAGTCTGCAGAAGATTTGAAAAAATCCTTGAGACCTGAGGATATGGAATACATTAAGAAAGATGTTGCTTTCAGAAAGACCATCAAGTTATTGGTAGAAAACGCAAAGCTGGCTTAATTAGCCGGCTTTAAGCCCTATCCGTTATCAAGCGAACATTTATATGAAAAAAACGATTTGACATCATCGGAAATGGGTAACAATATATAAGAGTAACTAAAAGAACAGGATTCGGGTAAATCATTAAATATTTGATTAATACTGAGTTCCATGAACAAGGAACGGTTATAAATCATAATCTGTTTTAGCGGGATTTATTTTTAACCGTTGTAATAATAATAACATATATTAATAAGGGAGGTATGGTCATGAGTTTGGTACCTATGGTTGTTGAACAGACTAATCGTGGTGAGAGGTCTTATGATATTTTTTCCAGACTGTTAAATGATAGAATTATAGTTTTGAGCGATGAGGTTAATGATGTAACTGCCAGCCTGGTTGTTGCACAGATGCTTTACCTGGAAGCTCAGGATCCCGACAAGGATATCCAATTTTATATAAACAGCCCTGGAGGAGCAGTACATTCCGGTTTTGCAATATATGATACCATGCAGTATGTTAAATGTGATGTATCTACCATATGCATGGGTATGGCTGCAAGTATGGGCGCTTTCCTGCTGGCTGCCGGAGCAAAGGGTAAGAGATTTGCACTTCCAAACAGTGAAATCATGATTCACCAGCCTCTTGGCGGTGCAAAAGGTCAGGCTACTGACATCAAGATCCATGCTGAAAATATATTGAAAACCAAAGACAAATTAAATAGAATTTTAAGTGAAAGAACAGGTCAACCTCTGGATAAGATTGAAAAAGATACCGACAGAGATTATTTTATGTCTGCAGAGGAAGCAAAGGCCTACGGACTTGTTGACGATATTATGGTTAGAAGATAATAGTTGAGGTGCAATGATGACCAGATATGATGAGAAGAAGCAGTTAAAATGCTCTTTTTGCGGTAAGTCTCAAGAGCAGGTAAAAAGACTGGTTGCAGGTCCTGGAGTTTATATTTGCGACGAGTGTATCGAATTATGCTCAGAGATTATAGAAGAGGAATTTGAAGATACCAAAATAGATGCTGAAATTAACGAAATACCAAAACCAAAAGAGATCAGAGAGATCCTTGACCAGTATGTCATAGGTCAGGATGCGGCAAAGAGATCCCTTTCGGTTGCTGTTTACAATCATTACAAGAGAATAAACAGCGATTTAAAGTCCTCTGATATTGAACTACAGAAGAGCAATATCGTGATGCTGGGACCTACAGGCAGCGGTAAAACTTTTCTGGCGCAGACTCTTGCAAGAATACTGAATGTTCCTTTTGCAATCGCGGATGCTACTTCTCTCACTGAAGCAGGTTATGTCGGAGAGGATGTTGAAAACATCCTTTTAAGATTGATACAGGCTGCCGATTACGATATAGAAAAGGCTGAAAAGGGCATTATCTATATTGATGAAATAGATAAGATAGCCCGTAAATCTGAAAATCCTTCCATAACCAGAGATGTTAGCGGTGAAGGAGTACAGCAGGCACTACTTAAAATATTGGAAGGTACGTTGGCTTCCGTTCCCCCCCAGGGAGGAAGAAAACATCCCCATCAGGAATTTATTCAAATTGATACCACAAACATACTATTCATATGCGGCGGTGCATTTGATGGTATTGACAAGATAATTCAAAACAGGATAGGTAAAAAGTCACTTGGCTTCGGAGCCAAAATTGAAAGCAACAAGGACAGGGATGTGGGAGAGCTTCTCAAGGAAATACTTCCCCAGGACCTGCTGAAGTTCGGGCTTATTCCCGAGTTTGTTGGAAGACTTCCCATAGTGGTCACACTTCAGTCTCTGGATAAGAAGGCTCTTGTGCAGATACTTACCGAGCCAAAGAACGCATTGGTGAAACAATACCAGAAGCTGCTTGAAATGGACGATGTATTGCTGGAAATCCAGGAGGATGCTCTTGAATTGATCGCCCAAAAGGCAATAGCCAGAAATACCGGTGCCAGAGGGCTTCGTGCCATATTGGAAGAAATAATGCTTGGAGTAATGTACGATATACCGTCCATGAACAATGTTGAGAAATGCATTATCAGCAAGGCGGTTATTGAGGATAATTCCCAGCCTGAGCTCATATTGAATGAGAACCGTAAATCCTTAAAAAAGCCAGGTTCCAAAAAGGCAAGAGTAAAGAAGGAATCTGTATCGTAAGTTAATAACAGTATATAAAGAACTGCCCCGGATATTTTTTATAATGTCCGGAGGCAGTTTTTTTATTTTTCAAAATTCTCCCATTTACTTGGATAAAATATAAATCATTGCCAATAATATTATAAGTACGCAGCAAATAAACTTAGGAGGTAATGTATGTTTACAACCACGATGTTTATCATACAGTTTTTCTTTTCAGTTATTATCGGTATTTATTTTTTTACTCTGCTTAAAACACAGCAGGGCAATAGGAGTGCTATTGACAAGGAGTCCAAAAAAGAACTGGAGAAGCTGAGAAAATTAAGGGATATTCATTTGACCGAGCCCTTATCTGAAAAAACAAGGCCGTCCACCTTAAAGGATATAATAGGTCAGGAACAGGGAATAAAAGCGCTCCGGGCGTCTCTGTGCGGCTCGAATCCCCAGCATGTAATAATTTACGGACCTCCCGGAGTGGGTAAGACTGCTGCTGCAAGAGTAATCCTTGAAGAGGCGAAAAACAACGGGATTTCGCCCTTTAAAAAAGAGGCCAAGTTTGTTGAAATGGATGCTACGACCTTAAGGTTCGATGAAAGAGGAATTGCAGATCCTCTGATCGGCTCGGTACATGACCCCATCTACCAGGGAGCGGGAGCTTATGGGGCGGCGGGTGTTCCTCAGCCCAAACCGGGAGCCGTGACAAAAGCCCATGGAGGGATACTGTTCATTGATGAGATCGGAGAACTGCATCCCATACAGATGAACAAGCTGCTGAAGGTTTTGGAGGACAGAAGGGTTTTTCTTGAGAGTGCATATTACACCTCTGAAGACAGCAATATACCCTCACATATACATGATATATTTCAAAAAGGCTTACCGGCCGATTTCAGACTTGTAGGAGCTACAACGAGAACTCCTGATGAAATACCTGCAGCCATCAGATCAAGATGTGTAGAGATCCATTTCAGGCCTTTAAGGGCGGATGAAATAAGTGCCATTTGCGAAAACGCAGCACGAAAGGGTGGATATGCCCTAACCGACGGCTGCAGTGAGCAGGTTGCCAGATATGCGCAAAACGGAAGGGATGCCGTGAATATCATCCAGATCGCAGGCGGAATAGCCATTCTGGAAAATAAAAATGCCATTGATGTAAAGGATATAGAATGGGTTATAGAATTCGGACATTACAGCCCGCGTATCGAGAAGAAAGTCAATTCCGATGTACAGATTGGCTGCATAAACGGTTTGGCGGTTTTCGGAAACAGTACGGGGATGGTTATTGATGTGGAAGCCACTGCAATGGAGGTGGCACATGGTAACGGCGGTATCAAGATAACCGGAATTGTAGAGGAAGAGGAAATGGACAACAGGGGTCATAAACTCAAGAGGACCAGCTCCGCAAAGGCTTCGGTCGAAAATGTCCTTACAGTTTTAAAGAGGTATCTGGATATTGATTTCAAGGACTATGAAATACACCTCAATTTTCCTGGAGGTATACCCATAGATGGACCCTCGGCAGGGATTACAATAGCAACAGCTGTTTATTCGGCTGTCAGGAATATTCCGGTCAGCGGTGATATAGCAATGACCGGAGAGATATCCATCAAAGGAAAAGTCAAGCCTGTTGGGGGAGTTGTTGCAAAAGTGGAAGCAGCCAGAGCGGCCGGAATAAAAAAAGTATTCATACCCAGGGAAAATTATCAGGAATTATTTGATGATATGGATATTGAAGTAATTGCCGTGGATAACATCGGGCAGGTAATGAAGTCGTTATTTGATGCCGACGTCATAGAAAGAAAGGATGAAGCCGTCCTAAACAGCACGGTGCCTGTCACGGTGCTGACAGCCCAGGGGACATGAATCGTGGAATTGAATACTGCTAAAATTGTTTGTGAATTAGCTGGGAAACTATAAGACTTATCTAAATGGTAGCAGTATCCATTAAATTAAACGTTTCGTTAAATTCACTCGTTGTGCTGGCTATATTGTCTCGAAACTTTGCAATAAAATGGGTTATACCGATTACCGGTACGCGAGTACAACTTCAAGCAATGGACAGTACGGTAAAAGTGCTTGCTGAAAATTTGTAGGTGAACAATAAGTATTTTAGCCGGCAAAGTGACAGGAGGTCACTTTGAGCAGCTCTGATTACAAACAATTTTAATTTATGAAATCAAGTCTTAAGTGATATCGGCCAATACACTTAATGAAAGAACAGTCCGGCGGACAATGGCGTCCGGCCGGGCTGTTCTTTGCGCCGCTCTGTGGTATAATTACCTTTGCAGAAAAAATGAAAGGTGAATCCCATGAAGAAAAAAACCATATCAGCACTCGCAACTATAGTAACAGCCGCAGTCATTCTTATTGGAGGTGTAATTAACGAGCAGGGGGATAAAAATCTTCTTAATGATTCTTCCCATGCTTCAAGCAGTGTGAAATCAAGCCGGGATGCGGGCGGTTCACAGGAGAGTACCTATCAGGCTTCAATAACTTTTCCGGAGGAGCTCTTAAAGGCAGATACCGAAGGCATAGCCCCATTCGGCTATATTGAGGCGACAGTATCCAAAGTTACTGATGGTGATACATTTCATATAAACTATGAAAACAGGGCTTACAAAGTCAGAATGCTGGACATAGATACGCCTGAATCGGTCAAAGCCGGAGTCAAGCCGCAGCCATTTTCAAAGGAGGCGTCCAGGCTGACCGAAGAAACGCTGACCGGCAGGAACGTCAAGCTTATTTTTGAAAAAGATACCACTGATCAATTTGACAGGCTCCTTGCACATGTTATTCTTGAGGACAATACATATTATAATGCCTATATGGTTGAAACCGGATATGCAATATGCGTTTTTTACAGTCCCAATACCTTGCTGAAGGAGTATTTCAATGAACTGCAGGATAATGCCGTTAATGAACAAAGAGGCTTCTGGCAATTACCCGAAAAAGAAAGACCGTTTATAAAGGACGGTAAGGGAAAATACATTGCAGCCTATAAATCCAAAGATAAAGCCGCATAATGATATGTAATTTTCTTATAAGGCCCAAAAAAAACAGGATTTTTGTCGTCAGACTTTCCTAAAATTTATGTGGGACTCTGGGACTAGTTCGATTGGTAGCTATTGTCTATTTTCAGAATAGCGTATAATTTGGTAATATAAGGTTGAACATTAGCATTTCTCCTTTTAGGGGCATGGAGCCCGTAAGGCTCCATGTTTTTTTTGTTGTCTTTTTGCCATCCTGTTTGTGCCTGCCTTGATAAAACACCGCCTTTAAGCTATTATATTTTGTATAAACTGTTATATTATTTACGGAGGCTAACGTAAAATGGATACACTTATTCTTGGAATAGAGAGCAGTTGTGATGAGACTTCTGCTTCAGTTATAAAGAACGGCAGATATATATTGTCAAATGTAATATCCTCTCAAATTGACCTGCATAAAAAATATGGGGGAGTTGTACCTGAAATAGCATCCAGAAAGCATGTGGAACTTATTATACCGGTTATAAACCAGGCTCTGGAGGAAGCAGGAGTTAAGCTTGATGATATTGCCGCCATAGGAGTTACTTATGGTCCGGGACTTGTGGGTGCACTTCTGGTTGGTTTGACGGCGGCTAAGGCCATAGCCTTTACAACCGGGAAACCACTGGTCGGAGTTCATCACATAGAAGGGCACATAGCGGCGAACTATCTGCAATATCCAGATTTGGAGCCTCCATTCATATGCCTTGTTGCTTCGGGAGGACACAGTCATATAGTTCAGGTTGAAAGCTATAACAAATTTGAGATACTGGGACAGACAAGGGATGATGCTGCGGGAGAGGCCTTTGATAAAATCTCCAGAGCCATAGGACTCGGATATCCGGGAGGCCCCTTGATTGACAAGTATGCAGCCCAGGGAAACAGTAAAGCGGTAAAATTCCCCAGAGTACAGTTTGAGGACGGATCTCTGGATTTTAGCTTCAGCGGACTGAAAACGGCCGTACTGAATCATTTAAACAGGCTGGAACAAACAGGGGAGCAGGTCAACATACCTGATGTAGCTGCCAGTTTTCAGCAGGCGGTAGTTGACGTTCTTGTTAAAAATACCATAAGCGCTGCAAAGCTGAAGGGTACAGATAAAATTGCATTAGCCGGAGGTGTGGCAGCCAATTCTCAATTGAGAAGTGAAATGAAAAGCCAGGCAAAAAAGCATGGAATTGAAGTCTTGTATCCCGATTTGATTCTTTGTACCGATAATGCTGCTATGATAGGCTGTGCCGCATATTTTGAATATATAAACGGAAAGCGTTCCGGGATGGATTTAAATGCCATTCCTGGTCTCAAATTGGGATAAACAGGAAATGTTTGTCAGAAGTTATCCACAGGGTGTATAAAAAGTGAAAAAAACTTGTTTTACTGCAATAATAACGGGTATACGGTCATGAGAATTTTTGACATAAAATGTAAAATAATCTGCAAGCCCTTGTAAAATACGGTTTCAAGATGTGGATTTTACCAATGTGAATAATTTTCTGTGAATAATTTTACACTTCTGTGGAAATATCTCGAAATATAACAGCCATAAGTATTACAGAGTTGTGGATAAATATGTGGATATTGTGAATAATTTTTGACGGTAAGTTCTATTTTTCAGGAAATATAATAATATTATTATTTAAATTATCTGCATGGAAAGTTTTGAAAGAAGCACCTGCAAATAAAAGTGTAAAAAAACTAACAAGCCGCATCAGCGGCTTGTTAGCATTTTATACTGGTTATAATATTCACTTACTTTTTGAACATAGTCATGAGTTTCAGTAAAGGGCGGAATGCCATCATACTTTTCAACGGAATTCGGTCCTGCATTATATGCAGCCAGAGCCAGACTTAAATCACCGTTGAACCTTGAGAGCTGGTCCTTTAAATACTGGGTTCCTCCTCTAATGTTCTGAACAATATCAAAAGGGTCCGAAACATTAAGTGCATCTGCTGTTCCGGGCATTAACTGCATCAATCCCTGTGCCCCTGAAGTAGATATAGCCCTTGGATTGAAGGACGACTCCTGCTTCATGACAGCCCTTATGAGATCCTTGTCCACTCCGTACATTTGCGATGCATTATCTACAGCAGCATTTATTATATTCATGAGCTGTGTTTGGTCGCTTGGTATATAAGCTGTTGATTTGGCAAGTGCCGACTGAGCCCTTAATATATTTATCGAATCGGAATCCTCATCCCTGTTCAGATTTCTTAAAAGGTTCGTCCAGGTATCGGAGCTTGTTAAGGATGAGCCATCTGTAAGCGGATTGTCCAAACCCAGCAGGGCAGCGTCAGCCAGATATTTTTCAAAAGGGATATCCGATGTATCAGTGTCCTTTGATGTTAATCCGGAATCTATACCGGCCAGCCTGCTCTCAATTTCAGCCAGCTTCTGATTGAATATCGTGTTTACGTCTAAATTCATACAACCTCCTCTTACCCCATTATAAAGACAATTATAATATAAAAGTTCAAGTAATTACAGTTAAAAAATACATACCATATAATCTATATCGGAAGAATGTCATAAAAAAATTATACTTAAGCCATATATTTTAGCAGATAATTATGAGGCGACGTAATTAAAATTCACGATATTTCTACAAGCATTTTCCTGGAAAATTTCGAACAGGCATTTCTCTTATTACCGTCATATTCCCGCGCCGAGAACAGCTTGCACTTGCCGAAAGCCTGATCAGGTGAATCCAATTCCACCAGAAAGTATTCACAATGGATACATTTATAGCTGTTCTGCCGGTCAGCAGCCGCATCGGCAGAACCTTTATATTTGAAGCAAAAATAATCTGGAGTTACAACTCCATGATATTTGCACAAAATGTCCTTTGTCAGGTGCAGAGGTGTCCCCCGCTCGCAATTATTACAGCATTTTGCCCGCTTCATAAATAAAACCACCCTTTAGCTCAAAAGTTTGTTTTCATTATAACAAAACATATGCCTTTAGTAAAAAATTGGGAAATAGTAACGTTAATAAAAACAAATTCACATATGCCTTCAAAAACAGTAAATTCTAATGTATAATAACCATAAGCAAATTTTGACGATTTTAGGAGAAGATATGAATAAACCAAGTATTTTAAGAACCAGATTTATTCCATTTGAAACAGTTGATATTTCCAGTGATGAGTTGCTATATATTGATGAAGAGATTTTAATTACACGGTGGAAGGCAATCAGGCCCAGAGCAGATATATCGGGTGGAATTTCATACACCTTCTTGAAAGAAGGCATTAAAA
Source organism: Bacillota bacterium (assembly GCA_023392075.1). GTDB lineage: Bacteria > Bacillota > Clostridia > Acetivibrionales > DSM-1351 > Ruminiclostridium. The sequence goes on from JAEVZU010000268.1 coordinate 31,978, forward strand.
TAAGCAGGTTTTACGATGCCGGCAAAAAGTTTGCATACTGGTATTGTGATATTATTGATGTTAAGTACGAAAAAGATTTAAACAGGTATACGTTGATAGATCTGCTGCTGGATGTCAAGCTGATGCCCGACGGCACCATGAAGGTGCTTGATGCCGATGAACTGGCAATTGCTCTTGAGCAAGGGCTTATTACGCAGGAACAGGCCTGCAGGTCTTTAAAGAAGATGGACAGCATTCTGCAATGTATATATAATAATTCCTTCCCGCCTGCTATTTGTATGGAGCAGAAATACTGGGAGGTATAAAAATAATTGTCTGTAACATCTAAATTCATACATTGCCGGCGGTAAAATTTCCCCAGGACTGCGTTGCCGAAAAGCACTGCTTCGCAGTACTTTATTGGAAAAAGCGATTATTCCGCCCTTCTCAGCCTTATCCGGAGTAAATTTTCCCGGCAGAACAATATATGCTTTAGCTGATACAGACCCCTAGTACAATATTCTGCATATTGGGTGCATAATTTGGAGTGAATTTTTCGGAGGACAAGGCGGAGGAAGAAGGAATAATTGCTTTATTCCGACTGACGACAACGCAGTCATCAGGAAAATTCGCCCAAAGGATGCGCCCTGAATATACAGAATATTGTACTACGACTTGGAGGAAAAATTGAAAAATAATACGACAAAGCTAATTGATTTGCATACACACAGCACTGCCTCCGACGGAAGCATGAGCCCTGCCGAGGTTGTCCGGCTGGCTCGTGAAAAAGGTCTTTCGGCAATAGCTTTGACAGATCATGATACTGTTGACGGAGTACAGGAAGCCCTGGAAGAGGGAAAAAGATCAGGCGTGGAAGTCATTCCGGGAATCGAAATAAGTGTGGATTTCAAGCCTGAAATGCACATTTTGGGCTATTTCCCAGGCATTAACGGCTATACAGGCATCAGGAAAGAACTTGAGGTTGTAAAGCAGGGCAGGGAAGTAAGGAATAAAAAGATTATAAGCAGGCTTAATGAGTTAGGGATTGATATTACCCTGGAAGAAATAAAAAGTGTGGCACTGGGAGATATTATGGGGCGGCCGCATATTGCGAGAGTTCTGGTTAACAGAGGTTTTGTTGCATCTATTGATGAAGCCTTTGACAGGTACCTGTGCAGGGAAGGACTGGCTTATTTCAAAAGGGTTGAGCTAAAGCCTGAAGATGGAATAAGGGCCATAAGTAATGCTGGCGGACTGCCTGTATTGGCACATCCTGTTTTTCTGAAAAAATCCTGCGGCGAACTGGATAAGCTGCTGGCTGAGCTGAGAAATTACGGGTTGGCGGGCATTGAGGCCTTGTACAGTGAAAACTCCAGAGAGGATACCGGTAACTTTCTGAGACTTGCCATCAAATATGAACTTCTCGTTACCGGAGGAAGTGACTTTCATGGAAGTTTTAAGCCGGGGATAGAACTTGGAAAGGGAAGAGGAAATCTTGAGGTGCCGTATGAGCACCTGGAGAAGCTCAGGAGAGCAGCTAAGGCATGAGTGATAATAAATTCACCTTTTAAGACGGATATTTTCCGCCAATATCTTATTGCCCAAGGTTTTGATATCAAATTCGTTGTTAGATACTTCTTTGCCGTCAGCAGCAATAAAGCAATTGATATGCCTTTCCGTCCCTTGTCATAACGGAAAATATTGCGCCTTAAAATAAAGTTTTACTGCTTAATCCTGACCTAGAAAAGTTTAGAAAGGCTTAAAACTTCTGGAACTTGACCTTTTGGTGCTGCGGTGCTATAATATGTTCTGTCAGATAAATACGTAAAGAAAAAGCCCTTTCTCGAGAGGGTTATTTTTATCTGATGTTGTTTTGCAAGTTTGTCAGTGAATATAAATCTGTCGGTTATTTTTAAATCTATTAGCCTTGTGCAGAAGCTTGATTGATCATGATCTTGGTTGTTGTGATCGCTGCGGTGTTTGCACAATGGAATTGGTGGTAGGAATGGTAAAGGAAGCATATAAAGTTGTTGCACAAAATAAAAAAGCTCGTCATGATTACTTTATTGAAGAAACAATTGAGGCAGGTATTGTTTTGTCCGGAACTGAAGTAAAGTCCATCAGACAGGGCAAGCTGAACCTGAAGGAAAGCTATGCCTCCATTGTAGGCGGGGAAGTAATCCTGTGTGGGATGCATATAAGCCCATATGAGCAGGGCAACATATTTAACAAGGATCCTTTGCGGGACAGAAAGCTTCTGCTGCACAGGTCGGAAATAAACCGTCTGATTGGGTTGACACAGCAGAAAGGCTTCACTCTTGTACCTACCCAGGCATACCTGAAACGCGGTATGGTAAAAATAGAACTTGGAGTTGCCAGAGGTAAAAAACTGTACGACAAGCGTGATGACATAGCTGCACGTGATGCAAAACGTGAAATCGACCGTAAGCTGAAGGAACAGCAGCGGTAAGAGCAGCAAGCTTGTACCTGGCATGAGTGTCCAGAAGAATTGCTGAGTTTGCCGGAAGTAATGCTAATTATACCATTGAAGTTGAAATACAGTAATAGGTATTGCCGAGGCGATAATGAGGGATTGCTGTCTCGGAATTATGTAAATTGATATTTGACAAGTTAATATTTTTGTAATAAGCTTAAAAGCCCAATTTGATACAATAATTACGAGGCAGGAACAGTCAGAACCTTTATCTGCCGGGTAATTTTGTCAAGTACGCACAGCGTACTATATACATGGGGGCGTAATGGTTTCGACGGGATTGTTGAGACTTGATAAGCGGGTAGAGGATTCTCGTTGGCCTCTTAAAAAACGAGAACTTAAAATTAAACGCTAAAAACGATAATTTCGCTTTA
>JAEVZU010000278.1 GCA_023392075.1 Bacillota bacterium
TTTCGCACGGCCATAAATTCACAGGTTAGTTTGGAAGACGAACGTCAGCGAAGTCTTTCAAGCTAACCTCCATTTCGCCGATACCGCCGGCGACACAAATAGTAATGAGACAAGCTAACTGCCTCCCATATTAATGTTAGCTCTTAAGAAAATATAAAACTATCATTTTAACGTCTCATAAATAACATTTTTATGACTTTTTGCAGTGAATTCTTCATTTTAATTTTCAATTATTTTATTTATATTTCTATAATCCATTGGATTATATCCTGTGTTTTTTTTGAACATCTTTGAGAAATGAGAAAAATGTGTATACCCCACAGCAGATGCAATAGCACTGACCGATAACTCTGTCATAATTAAGAGTTCTTTTGCTCTTTTCATTCTTTCCTGAAAAATATAATCGGATATGGTAATTCCGGTTTTCTTTTTAAATATTCTGGTTAAATGATCCGGATTAACAAACACATAATTTGCAATGGATTCACGGGACATATCATCTTCATCCAAATGTACCGCAATATACTGTTGTATTTTTACAATCATGCCATTTGTCGCTTCCAGTACACCAAATTGATTCATAATTTTTTCCAGCACATGCTTAACCCATACTTCCATATCTAAAACCGAGTGAGTTGCTTTTGCTTCCAGCTCCATTGCAACTGCATCGCTGAAAAGATGTTTCATTTGAATGTTATGCTTGTTAAGTGCAAAGTATATCATCTGAAGAAATTCTTGATGAAATTGGCGCAAAGTTACTGAATTTACTTCCTCGGTACGTATAAGCTCATTCAAAAACCTGGATACTCCTGAAATCGTCTCTTCAACTTTGCCATTTTTCAGCATTAACGCCCATAAATTCATGTCAGGTATATTTGTTTTGATTACATTATTTGTTTCATTTATTAGCAATATCTTGTTCAGAATAACATTGTTATTTTTTAAAAGAGTTAATTCAGCAATAGCATCAGACATTTCGTGGGCATAAACCGCTTTTCCTATATAGCAGGATAAGTCGCAATGCAGTTGATTACTTGTCGCAATCAAGTTCTCACAGTCTTTTCTCAAGCTCTGTAAATATGAATCTTCAAGATTTCCAAAGGGAAGTATAATCAAAATATCTGTACTACTCAGCTTTATAACATTTCCATTTCTGTTTTTGGATATTATAAGTTCAGACGCTGATCTCTTAAGAGTATATTCAATTATTTTTACATCACGTATGCTTAATTCTTTGTGGTATCGTTGGATTGCAGCAAAAACAGGTAAAAATTTCACCTCTGAAGTTATGGGAACATTAAGGTTTTCAGCTAATTCCTTTACTGCTTCAGAATTCGAAAGAGTGGCGTCACTGATTATATTTAGCCAAAAGCTTTCAATTGCCAGCGAATGGTTTTTGGTCCACAGCTGTTGATACTGGCTTATTTGCTTCACTTCACTATTTTTATTTATTAAATTTTCAGCCTTGGTTAAAACCTTTTCAAGTTCGCTTATTTCCACAGGCTTTAATAAATAATCAAAACAGCCTATTTGTAATGCCTTCTTGGCATATCTAAAATCAGCATGACAGGTTAATAGTATGGATATAGTATTAATACCCTCTTCCTTAATCCATTCTAAAAGTTCAATACCAGAACCCTGAGGCATTTCGATATCACAAAGTAAAATATCTATGTGAGCAGATAAAAATATTTCTCGTGCCTGGTGTATGTCATATGCCACATAGATTTTTGAAATATCAACCCTTTCAAAGCATTGATCAGATTTTAGCTGTTCAATATAATGTATATCATCATCAACTATTAATATTGAATACATTATTTCACCCTTTTAGTCTTTCTAAAATTAGTAGGGATAAATACCGCTTGTTAACCAAGTTCATTAATTCTTTTTACATCTATCTTTATTGGCAGAGTAATTTCTACGGTTGCTCCTTCATTGTTTAAAAAATTTATCCAGGCATTATTTTTATACAGCAGATATAATCTGCGTCGAATATTCATTATTCCTGTATGTTCTCCCTTTGAATTAACCAAATTGTCGCCGCTTTGCAATCTATTCAGCTGTTCCTGGGAGAAACCTTTCCCGGTGTCACTGATAACAATTTTTATATACTGCTCCCCGCATAACTCAAAAAAATCAATTTCAATTGATATATGAATTGATTTACTCAAGGTTACAGCATGCTTTACAGAGTTCTCAATGAATGTTTGAAGGATTAACGGCGGAACTGGGGTATCCGATAAAAAGTCTGGAATAAATATACTATAGGTCAGTTTTTTTTGAAACCTCAATTCCTGGATACGCAAGTAGTTTTTACAATGTTCAATCTCATCTTTGCAAAGTACAAAATTAAGATTATTTCTGAATACAAATCGAAAATAACTAATAATACATAATGTCATTTCTTCCATTAGTTTAAAATCTCTGGCTTTAGTCAGGCTATATAAAATATTCAGGGAATTCATAAAAAAATGTGGATTTTGCTGCATTTGCAGGCGATACAACTCTTCTCTCTGAGCATTGATTTGTTCCTTTGTTACACTTAACTGTAAGGTTTGTATCTGTGTAACCATAGTGTTAAATGTTTCATTGACTGCTTCAAATTCGTCGGACGTTGAATATGTCTGAATCCTCACGTCAAGGTTGCCGTTCTTAACCTTTTTCATTGAAACTGTTAATCTCATTAATGGCACTAATACCGCTTTTCTAATTGCATATAACCCAATTGGAACAATAGTAATTGTTATCAGGAGAATTAACAGAACTATTCTTTGAAGGTAAGGTAAGTTGTTAAGAATGTTTTTCTCCGGTATCAATACATTAAGATTAAAATTGCCCCGTTTTGAACCTTCAGTTATAACTTGATATTTAATATTCCTGCCATTCATATTAAAAGTCTGTGGCACATCTTCACTAAAATCTTTAATATTGGTTATTCCGTTTGCACCGGTTAAAACCTTGCCATCATCCGAAGTAAAAAGTGTATACCCATCTTTGCCAAGATCTATTAATGACATTGGAATATTTAAATTTTCAATTTCAATCCATGCGCCAAAGTACCAATTATTTAAATTAGTTATACGAATTAAATAGTATTTCCTGTTAATTTCAACTACTTTCCAATGATATGAAATGGCATTATTGGTTTTGATATATTCTTTAATAAAATTTCTGATTTTCTCCCTTTCCATATATTCAAGATTGTTGTTATTTACGTCAATATAATCATTTTTCTGAGGTGAATAGGAAAAAAAACAGTTTACAATTTTATAGACCGTAATATCCTTTTTCAACTTATTCAAAAGTTTAACTCTGGCAACTTCATAAGATGGTCCCGAGTATACCTGATCAATATAAGGAAAACTGTCGTCATACTCCATTGAAACGCCCAAATAATTTTCAACATCATAAAGAGAATTATCAATTTGGTTTAAGTATAGATTAGCCATGTTTTTATAGGACTCCGAAACCTGAGAACGAACAACACCGATTGCATATCTGTTACCGAAAAACAGCATTGCTATTAATGGTAAAGTAACTGCTAAAAACCCGCATATTAATTTAAATCTGAGCGAATTCATCTTAAGCCTCCGAGTACAATAAAATCATGAGCTTTAATTGCTGCAGTATATCCTATTACTGTTCTACCTTGTTGATTTAGTTGAAAAGCATTTGACTGAATTTCATCATCCAGACGCGTCCCTCAGAAATAGACTTTGGCTTCTTAAGCACATTATACATCTTTTATTTATGCAGTTCACTGTATATTTTCTTGAATTCCAGACACTTTTAACCATAAAACTTTTTGTAATCCGGACCCGGATAATTTCTAATCCATCCAATTCATTTCATTTTTACTTATAAATTACCACTCGTAAAAAAAAATTACTAACATTAAGACGACTTTTGAATATCATTTTCACGACTTAAAATACCTTTCAGCCGAGAAACCCGAATGCATCTCCACCCAATAATAGAAAAGCCGCACCAGGTAAAAACCCGGTGCAGCCATATTTTACCCGTCAACCCCGATACTCCGCCTGAGGCTTACATATGAAACTCCGATATAAATTGAAAACACTGCAAAAAACATTCCGATGGTAGTACCCACAATAGTCCAAATTTGAGCACTGCTTTGCATTATACCGGGGTCAAAGGCAGTGCAGAGAAAGAAGATGAATACAGCGCTGATAATCACGGCCGGGAAGGTGGGGAGCAGGTAGTAAACCATAAACTGCTTTCTTAGGGAGCTAAGGAGGTAGTTCCTTTCCGCCCCCAGATTGTGAAGGATACCGTACTGTCTCCTGAAGCCTGCAAGCCCGCTGAGCATCTGCACCGCAAGTATGGTGGAGGCCACGATAAGCAGCACCAGCGCCACATAAAACAGCGGCAGCACGATCATGACATAGAGTGATGTATCCTGTTCCCTGGTAATGTCCTTGGAGTAAATCATGTCATAGCCGATCTGTCCGCCGCCTGTTTGACGGCTCATCCGTATTTCGTTAAGGGCATGGGCGTCGTTTGTGTAGTCCACGCTTTCTCCTGTTTTTGCGGCATAGGCAATGTGTGAAACAGGGAGGGACCTTGCGATTTCATCTGCCACTACAATGATAAAACCTCCGCCGTTTCCATCCCAAAGCTGCTGGGTGAAAGTTTCGTTTCGTACCTCACCTTTGGAAAGAAGTGCTGTCCCTATCCTTACAGGCTTGTTGTATTCCTCAAAAGGCTCAATAAGGTAATCAAGGCATTGCAGGATATACTCGCCCTCCTGCGGCAGAACTTCATCATATCCGAGCATCCGGCGAAGCGCGGCATAATCGGAATACGCCATTACCGTGTCATAATCAAAAGCCCGGAAGTTATCCCTATAGGGAGTGATGTACTGCGTCAGGCTGTCATTATCCAGCCTGTATATTGCGTACTCATATTCGCTGATAACATCAATATTTTCATCGATGTAGCTCTTATAGTCATCAAATCCCGCCTCAATATCATAAGTGCTGATAAAGAGGTTGTGTTCGGTTTCAAGTTCCGCATTGCGTATAAATAAGTGGTTAAACGCCAGCCCTGTGCCTATTGCAATTAGTGTCGCAGTGAGCAGTATTGATATAATCGACATGGTAATACCCATGCTTCCAATCTTTGAGCACAGCAACCTAAATACATAAAGGTTATTTCCGGCATATTTTCTTCCCGGGTGCCTATCGAAAAAAGCAGGCACTCCGGAGGAAAAGCTGATATAAAAGGCAAACAGGAAAAACACAATTAGCGCAGCACCAATAAGGCTCAAAGTCGAATCGTAGGTTATCAGGAGTCCCACTCCAAAAACTCCGCTTATCAGGGATGCTGCAAACAGCCATTTTCGATTTTTGCTTTTAAACGCAATTTCGCGTTCATTGTATCTGTCAAGCTGAATCAGTTCACCGATTTTGGATTTTCTGATTTTTCGCCGGTTAAGAAGCAGTGCAACCAGAAATATTGCTGAAAAATAGACGAGGGCAAGCAGCGCCGCCTTTAGCGAAAAATGAAAGCTAAAACTGTATTTTATCTCGTATATTTGCAACAGCACCGCTCTGAGAATTTGAAAAAGCAGATTGCCGCTTAAAAGTCCAAGCAGCACTCCCGCGGCGCCGATAAGGATATTTTCCAGAAAAAACATCCGCAGAATATGCTTTCGCTCTATGCCAAGGAGAATATAGGTTCCAAGCTCACGGCTGCGGCGCACCATCATAAAGCGCATGACGTAATAAACAAGCCAGCCTATAATAGCGACAACAGCGGCACTTGCAATGCCGATCATTAGAGGCAGCATATCCAAAAGGTTTGAGAGATTTCTGATTTCCTTTGAGAAAACAAGAGCATTAAAAGCGTAAATCAGTGTAGCGGCAATAATGATTGTAGTGAAATAAATAAGGTAATCCTTAATCTGCCGCTTTGCATTGCGCAGTGAGAGCTTAGCCAGCATGGCCGGAGTCACCTCCCAGAACCGAAAGCACATCAAGGATTTCGTGATAGAACTCCTGTCGCTCCTTGTCACCTTTATAAAGCTCATTAAACAGCCGGCCATCCTTGAGAAATAGAATGCGTTCTGCGTAGCTTGCACTAAAAGCATCATGTGTAACCATCAGAATGGTGGAACCCATGCTCTGATTAATCTTAACCATAAGCTCCAGCAGGTTTTGAGAGGATTTGGAATCCAGAGCGCCTGTTGGCTCGTCGGCGAGGATAAGGCTCTGCCCGAACACCATGGCTCTTGCACAGGCGCAGCGCTGTTTTTGTCCGCCGGAAACCTGATATGGAAATTTTGGCAGCACATCGTCTATGCCAAGCTGCTTTGCCACCGCCTGCACCCTGGTCTTTACCTGCTCCGGCGGATAGCCGTTGATGCTCAGCGTTATGGCGATGTTTTCCTCAATGGTAAGCGTATCCAGCAGATTGAAATCCTGAAAAACAAAACCAAGCTTTTCACGGCGGAACTTGGCCAGCCTCGATTCAGGGATTTCCGAGATGTTCTCCCCGTCAAGGTATACACTCCCTGCGCTCACCGAGTCGATGGTGGATATACAGTTAAGCAGCGTTGTCTTGCCCGAGCCGGATGCGCCCATAATTGCACTAAACTCACCGTCCTGTACATCAAAGCTTACTCTGTCCAGAGCCTTTGTCACATTGTTTTTGTTGCCGTAGTATTTCTCTACGTTTGAAACTCTAAGCATAAATGTTCACCCTTTCAAAAACAATGATAGCAAATACTGGCGCTTTGATGTAGCGATGTTTCTTTCCGTAGTCTTACACTTTTGAAAGAATGGGAAAGCTAATAGATATTTTGGTGTATTCATGCTGTACCGAATCTGCTTCAAGCCGTGCGCCAAGCTCGCCCGCAAGCTTCCTGCAAAGATACAGCCCCATGCCGGTAGAACCCCCGAGAGCTCTGCCATTGCTGCCTGTAAAGCCTTTGTCGAAAATGCGCCGCAGCTCCGAGCCAGGGATGCCAATGCCGTTATCCTGCACACAAAGCTGGATTTGGCCTGCCGTTCGCTCTGTGTAAATGTGTATAACAGGGTTCCGGCTTTTATACTTGATGGCGTTGGACAGTATCTGACCGATGATAAATTCCACCCATTTGCTATCGGTGCAAGCACTGATTTCAAGGGCGTTTGTTTCTATTCTGACATCATTTTGAGTCAGTAGAAAGCGGTGTTTGGACAACGTACTTGTGACAATATCTTCGAGATTTACTTCTCGCAGGATAAAGTCTTTTTCAAGAGTATCCAGCCTTGCATAATAGAGCGAGCGCTCCACATGGCTGTCGATAAGAGCGAGCTGGAAACGGATTTTGCGGCTGACTTCAGACTTGTTATTCTCGCAAATAAGCTCGGCCGCAGTAATGGGAACTTTGATTTCATGTACCCAGTTTTCAACATATTCACGGTAGTCTTTCCATTTTGCCTCTGTTTCAGATACAGTCTCTATCATAGATTTTCCCGCACGCCTTAAAATATTGAACATGTGCCGCTGGTAGCAGCTTTTGGGTTTGGGGGCACATTCCATGAAGAGGTATTTTTGAGGAAGGCAGTTCATAATTGCCTCCAGCTCCCTAATTTCGCTTCTGCGCTTTAGATAGGTAATAGCTGTAAACACACAAAGTTCCAGTGTCCATACAATCAAAATAAGTGTAATAACACCAGGACTCGAACCTGTGGAGTATAGAAATATTGACAGTGCTGCCATGCCAAGTATGTGAAACAGAAGCGACATGCTGCGGTCGTGTAAAAATTCGCTCATCTTCATATTTTGTACCCCTGCCCACGCTTTGTGGCGATGTAGTCCGGCAGCCCGATTTCTGCGAGCTTGCTGCGCAGGCGGGTTATGTTGACACTTAGTGTATTATCATCAATATAGACCTGATTGTCCCACAAATATTCGATAAGCTCGGCGCGAGAGATTATTCTTCCAGGATTTCTCATCAGACAAGCCAATATTTTTACTTCATTTTTTGTTATATCCATTTTGCTGCCGGCATACTCAATCTCGCACGTGGAAAACAGGAGAGTCAGGCTGCCTGCCGTTATGCTCTCATTTTCGCTCTTGCCGCTCCTGCGCAGAACGGCCTGTATCCTTGCCAGCAAGACCGGCAGATCATAGGGCTTGGTAATAAAGTCATCACCTCCAAGGCTAAGCGCTTTCAACTCGTCCATGGAGCTATTCCGGCTGGTGACGAATACGATCGGTACACCGGTACTTTTTCTGATTTTAACGCAGATGCCGTATCCATCCTGACCCGGCAGTCCGATATCCAGTAAAATCAGGTCCGGATTAGCACTGTCAACTTGAGAGGGAATATCTTCAAACAGAGTTATGGCTTCGGTTACATATCCAGCGTTTTTCAGCAGAATTGAAAGCTCTTCCCGGATGCTTATTTCATCTTCTATGATTAGTATTTTAGGCATTTTTTCACCACCATTCCTTTTGATGATACGCCAAAAATATGCGAAAATCAATCAGGATGAGATATACCTCCGGTAAAGTTATATTCCTATCTCCCTCATTTTGGACGTTACTTTTTTCATCCTGTCGTCGATATCCGTTCCGCTGAACTTTGGAAACCGCATTTCACTCACGATTTTTCCGTCGCACATAAACATAATGCGCTGGGCCCGCACTGCCACATTTGCATCATGAGTTACAAGCATAACCGCAGTGCCGTCCGCATTGATCCCGGAAAAGATGTTCATGATATCCTGTGCGTATTTTGAGTTAAGCGCACCGGTGGGCTCATCTCCAAAAATAATCTTCGGATTGCTCATAAGTGCCCGGCATATTCCCGCACGCTGAAGCTGTCCCCCCGAAGCCTGTGTAATATCCCGCTTTCCCAATTCTGCGATGCCCACCTTTTTCATAAGTGCTCTTGCCTTTTCGGTAATCCTGGCAGCATTTTTTCGATTATCCCTCATTGAGGTCAGAATGATATTGTCAAGAATATTCAGATTTTTCAGTAAGGTAGGCTGTTGAAAAACAAATCCCATTTTTGTTCTGCGTATGTCGGCAAGCTCATTTTCCCTGAGTGCCGACAGATCACTGCCGTCAAAAGTAACCTTTCCTCCGTCAACACCGTCCATTCCGCTCAGGGCAAACATCAGCGTGGATTTCCCCGAACCTGAAGGTCCCATAACCGAGACAAACTCGCCCTGGTATATTTCAACAGAAACTCCATCGAGCACATTGCGCTTTTCATCGCCCTCGCCGTAGCATTTTACTATATTTTCACCGGTAACAATCTTATTCATAAGCTACTCCTTTATATTTTCAGATATTTTTATTTGTCCCGCCCCCGAAGTTCCAATTATTGTTGCTGTAAGTACAGCGCATATCATTACTGCAGGGCACAGCAGATATGCTGAAAGCGGATTGACTGAAAACTGGAACGACGATGCTCCAAAGGAGGCGATAACCGCACCCGCAAGTGCCTCTCCAAGAGTGTTTGCCAGCAGCGTTCCAAGAGCAATTCCAACTATCAGAACAAATACCGAGCGCGAAACATATTGCGCCTTGATATCCTGGTTTGTAAAGCCAAGCGCTTTCATTACGGCAATGGAATATCTGTCTTTTGCCACCAGCATTTTTAAAAACAGCAGGGTTACCAATACAGTTATTGCCAGGGCAACAGCTATTGCGGCATAGGCAGCTTTTTCAACAGAGTTTCTTGTGGAGCCGAATGTCTGGGTGATGTATTGATCAATATCCGATATTTTTGCAAAATCAAACCGGCCAACGTATTCCGAAATCTTTGCACCGGTACGGGATTTATCAGTTAGCTCGGCGTAAATAATGCTCCACATGCTGTCTGCCGTGTTGTCGGAGAAAACAGCCTTGGCGGTTTTTCCGCCATTGGTAATGTCTGAATAGATGCCGCAAACCGTAAGCTTTTTCTCTTTTCCCTGTATAGCCAGCTCTATGACATCGCCCACACGTTTCCCCAGCTCATTGGCGTTTATTGCTGAAAGCGCTATCTCATCCTCTGCGGAAGGTACCCTGCCCTCAGAATATTTTACGGGGAACGCCGAATGATCTCCCAATTCCACTTTTATGCGTTCCTCCGGACCGCTCCCGGTCTTTGCCTGAAATGTTTTGGTGGTAAGCACGGCAAATTTGGATATTGAGTTATCCCTCTCCATCGCCTTTTCAATTTCTCCGGCTTTTTGTGAAATATTGTCTGTTTGCTGAATATCAATACGAATATCGCAGCTTCCTATTCCCATATATTTTATAAAACTTTTTGAAGAAATGGTGTTGTACAGGTTCTGTGGGACAATAATAATAAATACTGAAATCACCAGTACCGCAAGCATTGTAGCATATAGTCCTTTTCGTGCAAGCACATCTTTGACGCCGAGAAAAACATTCGTGTCTACCAGTCCGTTTCCGCTCAGGTTAAAATGCTTTGTGCCCCCGGACTTTTCCTGTGATAGTCCGAAGCGTATGGCTTCAGCTGCGGATATCTTCCCAAAGCGCCCCAGTACTCCCCTTATGTATACAAGCATTGCAAAAAATACAAGCAGTACACCGATTATACCTAAAAACAAGGCAAAAGCAGAATTATGACTTTCACCCATATACAGCCGTATATTTTCAAGCAGCATGCCCCTGAACACAAAGGCCAGTGCAAAACCGAGAATACTTCCTGCTGCAGCAATAGCCGCATATTTTGCCAGGTATATTTTCTTTATGTCTGAAACACGCATGCCTATTGCTTTCATAACACCTATTTCACGGTAGTCTTCCTCAATTTTCGCAAGAAGCGTAAAGCGTATGCACATAAACGCAATTGCGACCACAAGAACACTTACAAGAAGTATGACTGCAATCATCAGACCGTCGGAAATTGCGTTAAGCGTTTTGAAAAGCGGATATGTAATCGTTGGCCCGTTTGCTTCAAGTCCTGCAGAGGTGTAAGTGTTTTCAAATTCGCCAAGTGCGGACAAGTCCTTTAACCTGAACTCTATCAGATATTCGGTGCTTCCGTAATCCTTTATTTCAGTATAATCATTTTTACTGATAAGAAACCTCTTTGATGAGGCAAGCAGCGAATTCATCTGTGAATCCCGGAGAAAACCCGCAACAGTAAATTCCTTCCCATATATCATTACCCTGTCGCCGGGTTTTGCCGTACCGTCCTTCCAATAACCTACCGGAACATAAATCTCTCCGTCGGATACGTTTATGACATTTCCGTCAAGGTCAAGGAGATAATCAAATTTTTCACTCTGTACGGAAAAGCCATTGTCCTGAACACTGCCGGCAAGCGAATTCCCGCCGATTCTAATCCGAGCGCCGTCAATATTGAGAAATTCAAGCACCTGAAATTCATCTACGTAACTGTTTTTCTCTGCAAATATCTCAAGCCGGGCAGTATCAATTTCACCCGAATGCATCTGCATAAAATGCGGAGTTTTCGCCTGAGCCATAAGCGTATCTATAGCTCCTGAAAGATTCACAACGAGTATGGCAGCCAGAGAAACCAGCAAGGCCGCAGCAGCGACAAATATCATGGTTACCAGCGTTATCAGCTTGCTTTTTAAAACATCATTACGGATTATTCTGCTATACATAAATCACCTTTGCTTTCATGCTTTTCAAGATTTTTAACAGATTTTAATCTGTATAGAATTACCGAAGTCATACATAACATCAGCCCGGAGATAATAATAAGAAAGCCTGTTCCTCTGCCGCTGCCCGTGCCGATAATCTTTCCCACGCTGTCTGCAAGTGCTCCGCCGTCAACCAGAAGAGGAGTGAACACATAATCTGCGAGCAGTCCCGCAAGTGCATAAGCGGCAACAAAACCCAGCTGCGAAATTAATCCGATAAATGCCCACGCTCTGCCCTGGACAGAGTTTTCGATGTTGGTTCGAATAAGAAAATCCAGGCTTGCATTGGCAAAGGGCATCATCGCAAAAAAGAGAAATCCTGAAATACAGATAAGTATAATATTTTCGCGGAGACCGAAGGCCGATATAAATATCCCTTCAAGCAGCAGTGAAACCGAAAGCATTTTCACATAGCCCTTTTTGATGGGAATGATTCCTATAAGCAAACTTGATACAAGCATTCCCGAAGCGACAATTGTTTCACTTGTCCCTGCTGCGGAGCTGTCCGTGAAGCTGAGTAACATCGGTAATGAAAGTGTCTCCATTGCTCCAAGGAAAAATGTTATTACAGCTCCCAGGATCACAAGAACAAGTACGCCTCTGTTTTTGGAAACGGCACACCAGCCGTCTTTAAATTCCCGGATAAGCGATGATTTTATCCGTTCATATTTCTTTGAAGCAAGACCCTTTTGTACCGCAAGAGTTGATGTAACGGTTACAAAAAATGTACAGATGTCGATTACAAGCAGCAGCTTAATATCTGATACGGTCAGTAAAAATCCCGCAATTATGGGCGAAATCAAATATTTCGCCGAGCCTGCCACCTGAACAAGGCCGCTTGCCTTTGTATACTCATCCTCGGTTAGCAAATCGCTGACCGTAGCTTTATATGCGGGTTCCAGCAGCGATGAAAACACCGAGCTTATTGTAACTCCCACACAAATCTGCCATAGTTCGGCCTTTCCCTGGAGCATGCAAATCAGAATAAATACAAGTCCCACCACTGAGAGACTGTCTCCGAGCACCATAAGAAGTCTTCTGTCATAACGGTCGGCAAGAACACCTGCCACAGTGCTTAGAAGAAGCGAAGGCATGAACGCAAGCAAGGTTACAAATGCCATTGACGATGCCTTGCCCGTCTGCTGGAAAACGTAAATTCCAAGCCCGAACGACGTAAGTCCGCTTCCTGTTGCGGAACATAATTCTCCCGACCACAGGAGCAAAAATTTTCCGAATGATTTTTCCGGGTTACCCATTGACTTCTCCATTCTCACCGCCAAACATCTGCATACCGTACATAAAACTTCCGCTTTTCATACCCAGCAGCCGCTCTGCGTTGAAAATAAAAGCCTGTATGCGTGAGGCGCGTTCCTCATCTGTCAATTCAACCATGTCTCCGTCAAATACGGCATTCGCATATGCCACAACCATTTCCATACATTCATACGGGAACGGTGTGCTGAACAGCCCCTGATCAATGCCCTCCCGGATTATTTCCGCAAGTATGGGCGTAACGCCGCCTATTATGACCTTTTGTATTTTTTGATGCATAAGCGCGTTCTGCGGTCTGTGAATGTGTTGTATAATTTTTTCGCTGCTCCGGCCGCTTATATTCAGCGCCATTACAACACGCAGAATACGCTCGTTTATTGGCACATTCTTATCTGATGCTGCCGTTCGTGCCGCACTGAGAAGACGGGCATTATACCGTTCAATCAGCGCATCCATAATATCTTCCTTCGCTTTGAAATGATAATACAGCGTTCCCCGCGCAATTCCTACCTTATCTAAAATATCGTTTGTACTTGTGCCGTCAAAGCCCTTTTCACCGAAAAGCTCGTCAGCCGCATCAAGTATTTCGTTTCTGCGTTCCTCAGCTTCTTTTACTATCCTCATTATTACGTCTCCTCACTATACACCGACCGACTGTCTGTCAGTTAGCATTAGTATACCATTTCTTATTTGTAATGAATAGTACCAAATTTTAATTTAATATTATACAAAAATATTTTTCCGAAAACTACTGCAGTAGTATTGACAATATCAAACTACTGTGGTAGTATAAATGTACCGACAGAAACTACTGCGGTAGTTAGGAGGTTGTTAACATGAAAATCAAATTGTTTGATTCTGAACTCAAGGTCATGGACGTTCTTTGGAAAGAAGGTGATACTACCGCAAAACAGATTTCGGACATTCTCAAAGCGCAGGTGGGTTGGAATATGAATACAACCTATACGCTTATCAAAAGATGTATTTTGAAAGGTGCGATTGAGCGGAGAGATCCGAATTTTTTATGTCATGCCTTAATCCCTAAGGAACAGGTTCAGGAGCAGGAAACTACAGAACTGATTAACAAGGTTTTTGACGGTTCTGCCGACTTGCTTTTTGCCTCCCTTCTGAACAGAAAGAATTTATCCGCAGAGGAAATTGAGCGGTTGAAACAACTTATTAACAGTTTGGAATGAGGTGATGGATATGGACATTTTTCAAATGAGTCTCTCCTCCGCTGTCATGATTGCGGCAGTTATGATGCTTCGTGCTCTGGCCCTGCATAAGCTGCCCAAAAAGACCTTTCTTGCTTTGTGGGGGATTGCTGTTCTGCGCTTGCTCGTTCCGTCTTCAATTCCGTCTCGGTTCAGTGTTTATACTGGACTGGATATGCTGAAAAGCCTGTTTTCAGAAAAAACGGCTGCAGCGTCCGCCGCTGGAATTGTGACCCTTCCCGCTAATATAAAGCATATGCCCGGAGCTGGAGAATCGGTTGGAGTTGTTATGTCGGCCGCAGCAATATCAGCTATGGAAATTTTATGGCTGGCGGGGATGTGCGTCTGCATATTATTCTTCATTGTTGCTTATATAAAATGCCGCAGAGAGTTTAAAATGTCTCTGCCGGTTAAGAATGACTTTTCAGCAGGTTGGCTGCGGGAACACCCCTTACGGAGGTCTGTGCAAATACGTCAAAGTGACCGCATAAAGGCTCCGTTGACCTATGGTGTATTCCGTCCCGTAATACTTCTTCCCAAAAAAACCGACTGGACCGACGAAATAAGGCTGCGGTATATTCTAACCCATGAGTTTACTCATATACGCTGCCTTGATACGCTATCAAAGCTGGTGCTGACCGTCGCCGTTTGTGTTCATTGGTTCAATCCGTTTGTGTGGATGATGTATGTACTGGCAAACCGCGATATTGAATTATCCTGTGATGAAACAGTGGTGCGGACCTTCGGTGAAACGACGAGATCCGCCTATGCCTCCATGCTGGTCTGCGTGGAGAAAGCAAATAGCGGCTTAACTCCTCTTGTAAATCATTTTAGTAAAAATGCTATTGAAGAAAGGATTGTGTCAATTATGAAAACAAAAAAAATCACCATGTTAAGTATTATTCTGGCTCTTGTTTTAGTGGCGGGTACAGCAACCGTATTCGCAACGCAAGCTGCCGCTTCCGGTGGCGGTGACACAGGCTTGAAAAGTGTTTCAGCCCCGGCTAAACCTTCAGATGAGGAAAAAAATAAACTTCCTCCCTATACTTTCTCCACTAATAGAGGTATGGAAAACTACCCCGAATATTTCACATATGATAAAACTATTGACCGTTACTTTTATGACGGCAGAAGAGTAGCAGCTTTTTTTGACGATAATGTTTGGAATGGTAAACCTTACAGTAGTTTTTCCTATAGCGGTGACCATACAGGCAATGTTGTTTATATTAAAACGGTCAGAGACCCTCAGACCAATAAAGTTGCCGGTATGGCTGAAATGACCGGAAGAGAGGCTGAGGAAATCAATTCAAAAGGCCCAGATTTGTATGACAATTTAAATGAGTAAGCACTCAAGTATGAAAAACACTTACCCGGCTGGTCATGGACAGGAACCTACAGGAACAGTAGTTTACATTTGAACAGGATAATTTTCTTTGGGCAATTTTTTGCCCTTTAGAATTTCCCCTGCATAGGTTGAACCCAATATCAGAATTCCGCCGGCAATCTGGGAGAATGTTAATGTCTCTCCAAGAAAAATCACACTGAATATAATACCGAATAAAGGCTCAAGATAGCTATAGGACACTATTTCAACAGACTTCATATGTGTGTAGACGGAAAAGAACAGGGTATAGGCCACACCTGTATGCAATACACCCAATAGAACGGTATATGTAATTGCCATGGCATCCAGGCGTACCACCGTAAAAATATTTCCATCAATCAATACAAACGGCAGCAATACAATCATCGCCGTGAGTATCTGCACAAAGGTGGCCGTTTGGTTGTCCACCCTTACTTTTATACTGCGGTTGATAAGCACAATGATTGCATAAAACACCCCTGAAACAGCGCTCAGTGCCATCCCCATGTATCCGTAACCTTCCGACAGGTTATGTCCGACAATCAGGAAGAGACCAAGAAACGAGATTACTATCACTGCAATTTGAATCCTTGAGATAGTCTCTTTCAATACCAGAGGTGCAATTATCATTACATATACCGGACACATATTATAAATGATAACGGCAGATGAGATACTTGTATGCTGGAACCCGTAGAACAACGCTAACCAGCCGAAACCCAGCAATGCCCCCGAAATAATATAGGGTATTAAAAGTTTCCATTTCACCTTATCTGCTTTTTTCATTTTCATTACTGCAAAAAGAACCGGCAGTGCAATGAATGCCCTCAAAAAGGCAAGACTTAAAGCCGGTAACGGAATGGATCGCGTAAATACGCCCAGGCTTCCCCAAATAATCATAACAAGCACTAATTTAAATCTATTCATGGACAAACTCCTTATCTTTGTTAAGTCCATACTAGCTGAATTATAAGGAGCCGTATTGTACAAAATTGACACTATTCCTTTAATTGCTCTGCATATGTTCCCGGCGTGATACCATACATTTTTTTAAATTCCCGGATTAAATGGGCCTGGTCATAAAATCTCAATTCACCACAAATATCAAATACGTCCGCACCTTTACTCAATAAACTTTTTGCTTCGGCAACCCGGTATTGTAAATGAAATGCAGCCGGTGTGGCAACATACAGCTTTTTAAAATTTCTGATTATGGAAAATTTATTCAACCCGGATATTTCCTGAAGCTTATCCAGCGTTATATCATCCTTCACGTGATTTAATATATAATCATGGATGTTTTTAACCATATCACCTGTATTTTCTTCAGTAGTTTCTGCAATGCTCTTTTCTCCAAACTCCAGCAATAACTCAATAAGAATATTTTCCAATGTGTCCGGAACCTTTTCTACAAGCAATTGCTCAATAAAGCTTGTTAATTTCCGGGTTTGATTTCCTGTCAACTTTTTTGCCTGCTTAAAACCTACCACATCACTGTAGTAACCGGGATCGACAAATAACATAACATATGCCCAGTGGTTAATATCCCTGGGCGCACATCTGTGGGTCATTAATGGTGGTATGATAACACCGTCACCTGATCCGTAATGGATAGTCACATCATTCAACGTTAAATCAGTAGACCCTTCTGCAATATACCCCAATGAAAGTTCATTGTGGATATGAGGCTTGTATGCGTGGGGGCTGTTCCTGCATAGTTTGATTTCCACGCCTTCAATAATGCTTCTGCCGAATTCCAAATTCCTGTTTTGTTCAATACCGCTCATATGAACCTTGTCTGAAATATTCAAAATTCAAATACTTTCCTTTCATTTTAATAATTCTGATAAAATTTCAGATGGTTAACTTAATTCACTTGTCCTTCCATCCGTCCCGCCGGCCAGTATCCTAATACCGAGGATGACAAACCATGCCTCCATAGTAAATACTGATTATCAGTTTGTAAATATCAGGTGAAAATTCGATATTATACACCGGGTATACCAATCTACCCAGAATAATGTCCAATAATATATTTATAGGTATAATGACAGCCAGAAGACCGCAGCCAATCACTGTCTTGATTTTGTCCACCTTTACCAATATCTTGTACAATGCGGCTATAGAAGGAATCAATAGTAATGTGGCAAAGAAAAACAATTCATCCGCCATTGCGATATTGAACCGCCACTCCGTCAGCCATGCCATCAGATCAGTATTCACCGGCGGAGGAGCGGGCAAGGGTAAAAGAAACAGGTATTGGACAAAAAAGAGAATACCGGAAATAATCAATGAAATCCCACCTGCTTTAATAATACCGGGTTTTTGTTTCATATGTTCTCCCTCAACATAAATTCATTTCTTTTTTATTTTAACGCGATCCATGGATGTAGTACACACTTTTGTTTGTGCGTTGTGACTTACTGGTCACACCGTGCCTTTTTCCAGACAATAAAAAATATGCCGCTCAAGCCTGGTATGGCCTTGGCAGCAGGATAAATCTTCGAATATATTTTCTATGTTTATTTTGCCGGTTCCCATTTACAACGAATCGGAGATACAATAGCATTTTCTTTCTTTAATTCTTTAAATGCATTATCAACCTCTTTGCGGTCCAGTCCGGACAATTTCTCCACCTCTCCGGCACTTACCGGATGACCCGCTGCTTTCATTGCTTCCAATACTTTATCTTTAGCACTCATTCTACCATCTCCTCGTATTTAATTATAACTTTTTATATTATATTTTACCCATTAGTCATATAGTAAATCAAAAAGTTGGGAAGCTCTCGGTATATCTGGTATAACTTCTTCCAATATTTTGTAAAATGTAAAGGTTTGAATAAGAAGTTACAATATTTCCAATAATAAAAACGCAAAAGAAATGAAAGGAGGCAAAATCACATGCCAAATTTAAATCAAATGGAATTACAGAATTTAAGACATTTAATAGGAGCGCACGGAACTGTCGCTAATAAATTAGATGCCATGGCAAAACAATGCCAGGATCCTCAGATTGTCCAAATGCTGGAATCAGATGCCCAGGATGCAAGGCAAAGCAAACAAAAACTAATGTCATTTTTACAATAAGGAGGCTCTTGAGATACAATGAATGAAAAAGATATTATGAATGATTATCTGTCAATGATTAAGGGAAGCTTGACGGGTTATGCGGCAATAATCTCGGAGACTGACAATCCCCAGTTACGCCAGACCTTCCAGCAAATGAGGGATATGGACGAACAACGTCAGTTTAAAATTTATCAGACTGCCAAACAAAAGGGTTATTATCAACCTGCCCAACCTGCTTCGGACAGTGAAATAACCACGATTAAAAATCAGTTATCACAAGGATAATAAAAAAATTGCCTCTAGCGGACTTTATAGAGGCAATTTTTTATTATCTGATTACCCTCTATTGGCAATGTACAATACGTTTTTGAGTGGCTAATTTGCCCTGCAGCTGTGTTGAACCCGCATATACAGGACTATATCGTATAATCCAACTGAGGCTGTGAACTGGCAAAATGCAATTTTTCCAGTATATCACTCCTTATGGACAGAAACTCCGATCCCCCGCGATTGCGAGGATGCGACATTTTAATGGTCAGAATCTCGCTGATCTTGCCCGGACGCGGTGTCATAATGACAACACGGTCACTAAGATAAATCGCTTCATCAACATCGTGGGTTACAAGTATCATAGTTGTATCATTTTCCTTGCGAAGTTCAAGCAGCTTATCCTGGATATCAGCACGTGTAAAGGAATCAAGAGCACCCATGGGCTCATCAAGGAGAAGCGCCTTCGGTTTATTTATCAGGGAACGGGCAATTGCTACACGTTGTGCCATGCCACCGCTTATCTGGTGCGGAAAGGATTTTTCAAAGCCGTTTAACCCGATTAAATCTATATAGTGGCCAACCTGTGCTTTATTCCGACCATAAACCTGACGTGCCTTCAATCCTGTGGCAATATTCTGTTCCACTGTCAGCCAGGGGAAAAGTCCGCCCTGTTGAAATACATAGCCTCTTTGCGGGTCGGGAGCGGTGATTTCCTCACCATCAAGCATGAGTATACCTGTCTCCGGCACGTCAAGCCCGGCGATAAGGCGGAGCAGTGTAGTTTTACCGCAGCCTGACGAGCCTATAATGGACACAAATTCTCTGCGATGGATAGTAAGGTTAATATCATTCAATGCTTCGACCGTGTTGTCCTTGTCATCAATATACGTGCGGTTGACATTTTTAATTTCAATTAATGCCTCACTTAATGCTTCACTGGCCATCACTTTTCACCAGACCTTTCTGCCACCTTAGAACGCGTCGCTGAATCAAGCCGATACCTTTCATGATCAAGCTGAACAGCACTGCCATTACAATAATGGCCGCAAAAACCTTATAGTATGCGCTCCACACTTTTGATGCGTTGATGTAGTAGCCAAGTCCTCCCGGCTGCCCCATCATCTCCGCCATAACCAGCGTTGTAAAGGCAAAACCGTTTGCATTTGATATACCGGTGAAAATCTGCGGCATAGCATGAGGTATGGCTACATGAAAAACAAGAAAGGGTGTTTTCGCACCAAGTGTCCGCGCAACCTCAAACTGCGACCTTTGCGTGCTTTGGATACCCTGTGCCGTAAGTGATGCAATTGAAAACCATGCGCAGATTACAATCAGAAATGCCGCAGCCGAAAAGGGAGTCGGAAACAATGTGAGGGCAAACGGCATCCATGCTACCGCCGGAATTACACCTGTTATTTTTAGTACGGGATAAACCCAGTAATACACCTTCGGAAACCAGCCGATAAGGATACCGGTTCCCACACCGAACACCACGCCGAGTATGAAGCCAATAGAGAACAAGCGTAGTGAATACAATGTGTTTTGCCATATATAATCACCTTCTATTAAAAACGCCTCGATGATACGGGCCGGACCGGGAAAGAACGGCTGTGGCAATAGCAACAGTTTCGTTCCCAGAATATCCCAAAGAGCAATCGCAACGCCGACTGCAAACCGGAACGGCGCACGCCTGGAAAACTTTATCCGCCTGTCGGCATCGAAAAAAGAGCCGCCGGCAATACCAAGATATAAAAGGATCAGCACCCCAAGTACAATCCGGTACGCGTTATTGATATTAATTACCAGCGAGCCGTATGCATATGCAGTTATTTTTACGTCGGCAATCTGTCTGAATAATATATTTGCAAGCACCGCCAATGTAAATCCCGAGACTGTAAATACTGTCAGCAGGATAAATTTCAAATTTGATATATGTTTTTTACCGTTCCTCCCTGGCTTTAACAGGGGAGGAACGGTTGATTCTCTAATAATACTCAAGGCAGCTGCCTCCTATTTACCGAGTGTCAGATCTACTTTTTGGTATGCTTTTTTCACGAATTCTTCGGGATTGGTTTTCAAGTATCCAATGTTGTAAAGCTCAGTTGCAAAATAGAGAACGTCTTTGCCCACATCCTGCTTGTTACTCTCATGGTCATGCTTCGAAGGGTACTGATAGTGCTTCACAAGCTCAATTGCAAGTTCTTTGTCCTCAATTGCAGAATATTTTTTGTCAATTACAATCTGAACAGCCTCTTCCGGATTTTCGGCAATCCAGTTCTGAGCCTTGTTGTATGCTCTGAGCAAGGCAGCTATTTTTTCCGGCTGCTCGGCAAGCAATTTTTCAGAAGCGTATAGGAAGCAGCAGTATTTACCGGCAAATGTGGGGTCGGTGGAAAGATCAAAGATAACCTTATAATTGCCGGTCTTCTCCTGAACCGAACCGAACGGGTCCCAAAGAGCTGCTACATCGATATCACCCTTGTTGAGAGCCTCCACTTCAAGATTGCCGTCGTCAAAAGGAAGAAACTTTACTTCGCCGTCTTCAGCCTTTGCCGAGATACCGTTCTTCTCAAGCCAGACTGATGCAACCTGGTGCGGTGTACCGCCGACTTCATCAATACCGATTTTCAGACCCTTAAGATCTTTAACGCCATTGATGGGTGAATCCTTCTTTACAAGAAACTTGATACAGCCATTGTGCAAACCGTCTACAACTTTGACCTTAACATCATTTTCGATTGATGGGAAGAATTGAAAATCGCCGTTTACAATGGGGATTGTACCATTGTTCAGACCGATTTTGCGTGTCTCCGCATTGGCCGAAATGAGAGTTACATCAAAACCTTCCTCGGCAAAGAAGCCTTTATCATATGCAATATAAATCGGAACTCCGCAGAGTGCACCGTCCTTGCCCGGTATGTCGATTTTTCCGTATTTGAAATCGACCTTGGCAGCTGTTGACGTATTTGCGGAAGTAACGCTGTTATTGCTCTCTTCAACCGGTTTGCCGGCGCAGGCGGCCGGCAATATGCCCAGAGTTAAAACCAGCACTAACAGGCTTGCAACTTTTTTTAATTTTTTCATGATTTGTTTGCCCCCTAATATTTTTATTATGTACCGCTTTACAACGGGTAACATTTCTCTAAAATTGCAAAAATAAAAACTGGAGAATTTAAAAAACATAAATTATGTTTTTTTAAACTTCCAGTTAATCTAGTCAGTTATAATCTATTTAATTTTTATTTATATTACCGGTTAGTGCTTTGTTCATTAGTTGAAACAATCCCTAGGATAAGGCAAATTACCTGTTTTGGAGCATATACTACTATACATATCTGATTACTATTCTTTAAAGAGTATTATATACTCTTTAAACACTAATGTCAACATATAAAACATTCGTCTTAATCAAAGGCTCTGAATTATCTCAAAAATATAATAATACAAAAAATGTCATCCTTATTCTGTCCGCAGTTTAATAGGCACAAATATGTCAAGCTGCTTATATCCAAGTCCATGGTTCATTTTCTCACCTACGATCATATGGCACATCGTCCTGTGTCCTTCACGCTCGTCAAGCTCAAATCCACTATTGTCAATCCACTCCTTAATCCCCATGTATACTCTGCCGCCTATATCATCATCACCGTTAATAGATACTGCGTTTGCGTATAGGCCGCCTTCAAATTCAATTATTCCATATCCGTTCGTATCTTTTTCCGTTACCCAGTCTTCAACTGCATATAACCACATTCCTCTGCCATCCGCTTCAAAAAACATAAAGTCAAGCGGTGAAAATGATATGCCTTTTCGCATTTTGTCACATTCGGAAAACCATATGTCAAAGCTTCCCAATACTTCACCCAAATCATTAAAATAACCTGATGAAACCATTCTGCACCTGGGGATTTCAACAACCCTGACTTCGGGTGCTTTTTTAAGCTTTTCGGTAATATTCACAAGACTGTTGACACGCGATGGATTTCCTTCGTATCCGACATTAATAATCTGCTGTTCAATTTCCTTAGCTTTCTCATACAAAAGCTTTACATCCGAATCCTTCTGAAAATCGCTCTCCTGGATTTGCATAATAAATTCCAATACGATTTTTTTCAGCTCATGCAGAAGAGCTACTTCATCATCAATATCGGAAACTTTTTTGCCCAGAACTTCTAAAACTGTTTCGGAACCGGATGACCGGAAAATTCTCTGAATATCTTTAATACTGATATTCAATCTGCGAAGTATCAAAATCTGCTCCAGCCGTTTTATGGAAGCTTCATCGTACATTCTGTACGCATAATCATCACTTCTCAGACTGGTTATCAATCCCATATCTTCATAGTACCGGAGAGTTCGGGCAGTAACATCATACCGGCTTGATACTTCCTTGATCTTCAATAAACCTGTCATAGTGTGTTTTCGTCCTTTCATCTCTATTAAATATATAATAATTGCTTCCCCAACGGAAGAGTCAAGAAGAAAAAATAAGCTCAGGAATAATTATTAAATTTTATAGAAATCACTTGACATTAATTGATAATGATTGTAATATTCATTTAGCTAGTTAGCATACGCTAACCAATACATAAATAATATTACTTTTATAACCACATAAGAAAGGAAACATTATGAAATTTAAAAAACTACAATTAATTTTTACAACTGTAATAGTATTCTCACTTGTCTTATCAGGTTGCACAAAATCAACCTCCTCCGATGTTACCGATACCTCCGCTTCTCAAACATCTGCGGTAACAGACAGCACTGCCGCCGTTTCCGAAGCCGCCTATCCAATTACAATCAAACACGCTTTTGGAGAAACAGTAATAAAAAGTAAACCCGAACGCGTTGCTACCATCGCCTGGGGTAATCAGGACCTGCCCCTGGCTTTAGGCGTCATCCCTGTCGGAATTTCCAAAGCCAACTATGGTGTTACGGATAATAGCGGTCTTTTACCCTGGACCCTGGCAAAATTCAAAGAATTGGGTGTAGATAATCCTGTGCTTTTTGACGATGTTGCAGGTTTAAATTATGAAGCCATCAGCGATGTCCAGCCTGATGTTATTCTGGCGGCATATTCGGGTATTACACAGGAAGAATATAATTTATTAAGTGAAATCGCACCTGTTGTTGCTTATCCGACACAACCGTGGCAAACCTTCTGGCGTGATCAGATAGTGAATGACGCAACAGGTATGGGTATGAAAGCACAAGGTGAGACTCTGGTCAGCGAATTGGAAGCTTTAATTGGAGAAAAGACTGCCAAGTATCCCCAAATCGCCGGAAAAACAGCTGCTTTCTTCTATTTTACTCCAACTGATTTAAGTAAGTTCTTTGTGTATCTGCCCAGCGATCCCCGTGCTGCATATCTGACAGACTTAGGCATGAAATTCCCTGAAAGTGTAACCAAATTGGCAGCTGAAAGCAATAGTTTTGCTTTGGAGGTAAGTGCGGAAAATGTAGATATACTTCAAGGCATTGACATTATTATCACCTATGGCAATGACAAATTACTTGCCGCAATGCAGGCAGATGCTCTGGTCGGAACCATTCCGGCAGTCAAGAGGGGCTCTGTAGTAGTAATTGAAGACGGTACGCCTCTGGCGGCTTCCGGAACCCCAAGTGCACTTTCCATCCCGGCAACCATTGATGATTATCTGCGCGTAATTGGAGAGGCAGCTGATAAAGTAAAATGAAATACTCTAAAATAATCACCTTGCTGGTTTTCAGCATGTTTATCCTTTTGATGTGTATTTTGGCTTCCCTGGCCTTTGGAGCACGATTAGTCAATTTTCCTGACGTGATAGACATTTTAGTTCATTCTAAAAAAACAAGTTTAATTGATATAGTAGTTCATGAACGGATACCGAGAACTGTTTTTGGCATTATAGCCGGAGCAGCGCTCGGAGTATCCGGCGCTCTTATGCAGGCAATCACACGTAATCCAATTGCTGACCCCAGCATTCTGGGCGTCAATACCGGCGCTTCCTTGTTTGTGGTCAGCGGTATGGCCTTCTTTCATATCGGTTCATTAAGCCAGTATATATGGCTTGCTTTAATGGGGGCGGCAGTTACGTCCCTGTTTGTTTATGGAATCGGGTCTCTGGGCTATGGCGGTGCAACCCCCATCAAGCTTGCTTTAGCCGGTGCGGCAACCAGTGCTGCCCTATCCTCTGTGGTCAGTGCGGTAATCCTGCCCCGTACCGAAGTCATGAATGCCTTTCGCTTCTGGCAGGTGGGAAGCATCAGCGGCGCTACCTGGGAAGGCATATACAAGGTACTTCCCTTTCTTATCGTCGGATTGCTTATGGGCTTGCTGGTCAGTCCTGCCCTGAATGCTCTTGCTCTGGGGGATGATGTTGCAACAGGCCTGGGGGTTCGTACCGGAACTATCCGGCTTATCGGAGCACTGTCCGGTGTCCTGTTATGCGGTGCAACAACCGCTCTCGCCGGGCCTATCGGCTTTGTCGGCTTAATGGTTCCCCATACCATGCGGCTGATCTGCGGCCCCAATCTCAGGTTGGTTATTCCCATGTCGGCAATCGGCGGAGCTATCCTCCTGACCATATCCGATGTTCTGGGAAGGCTCCTCGGCAGCCCCGGTGAACTTGAGTCCGGAATTGTCACATCGTTCCTGGGTGCTCCAATCCTCATAATCATTGCCATGAGAGCGAAGGTGCGTACATTATGACAGTAAACAATTCAGATATAATCAAATACGGATACAGACGAAGACAGTTCCGCTGGACCCTTGTGACTATTCTTCTGGGAATGCTGACTTTGGCACTTTGTGTTGCAGCCCTTTTACTCGGGAATACCATATATCCCCTTGAAACGGCATTGAGAGTCCTCCTTGGAGAACAGATACAGGGGGCTACTTTTGCAATAGGTACCTTAAGATTGCCCCGGATGCTTTCAGGTCTTCTTGTCGGAATGGCCTTCGGGATAGCCGGCAGTACTTTTCAGACAATGCTGCGGAACCCTCTGGCCAGTCCGGATATCATAGGCATATCATCCGGTTCCAGTGCTGCGGCTGTTTTTTGCATACTTGTGCTCAAAGTAAGCGGCACCCTTGTTTCAATTGCCGCCGTCATCGCAGGTATCATGGTTGCAGCATTGATTTATGTGCTCTCAAGGGGAGGCAGTTTCTCAGGCGGTAAGCTGATCCTCATCGGCATCGGTGTACAGGCCATGCTGAACGCTATTATCTCCTACCTGCTGCTGAGGGCATCCCAGTATGATGTCCCGGGTGCGCTTATATGGCTCAGCGGCAGTCTGAACGGCATCAGGATGACCAGGATACCAGTGCTGTTCATGGTTATTGCCATCTTTGGTATCGTGATTTTCTTGCTTGGAAGACATCTCAAAATCCTGGAGTTGGGCGAACAGACTGCTGTTACCCTTGGCGTGAGAACTGATTTAACGCGGCTCTTACTTATTTTGAGCGCGGTGTTCCTGATTGCCTTTGCTACTGCAGTAACAGGACCTGTTTCCTTTGTAGCTTTTCTTGCCGGACCCATTGCGGCCAGACTCGTTGGCATAGGTGCACCAAATGAATTGCCTTCAGGCCTGGTAGGCTCCATACTGGTACTGGGAGCAGATTTAATCGGACAGTTTGCTTTTGATACCCGGTTCCCTGTCGGCATCATCACCGGTATTCTTGGGGCCCCATATTTACTCTATCTACTTATCCGCATGAATCGAACAGGAGGATCCGCATGAAGACTACGCATTTATTAAAAGCCAATAATATTGTTGCCGGATATGATAAAAAAATCATTATTGACGGTATCAATATCACAATTCCAAGTAATAAAATAAGTGTGATTATCGGTGCTAATGCCTGCGGTAAGTCCACCTTGCTAAAGACGCTTTCCCGGTTAATCCAACCTGTTTCGGGGGAAATTATCCTTGATGAAAAGAATCTCACCGACATACCGCCAAAACAACTGGCACGAGTTCTCGGTCTCCTTCCCCAATCACCGGTCGCTCCGGAAGGCATTACCGTTGCGGATTTAGTCGGGCGGGGAAGATTTCCTTATCAATCCTTTTTTAAAGGGCTGGGCAAAAAGGATTATGAAGCAGTTGAAGAGGCATTGGAAATCATGGGTATCACAAACCTGGCAAACCATAGTGTCGATCAACTCTCCGGCGGGCAGCGCCAGCGTGTATGGATTGCCATGGCTCTCGCCCAGCAGACTGATATCCTGCTCCTGGATGAACCCACGACTTTTCTGGATATCAGCTATCAGGTTGAAATTCTTGATTTACTGACAGATCTGAACAGAAACAGGGGTACTACCATTGTCATGGTTCTGCATGACATTAACCTGTCCGCAAGATATGCGGATTATTTATTCGCCCTTCACAAAGGAAAACTTATTGCCGAGGGTGAGCCCTCCCATATTGTTACCGAGACATTAATCAAACAGGTCTTTGATCTCGACTGTAAAGTAATCAGCGATTCCGTATCCAATTCCCCTTTTATCGTGCCAAAGGGAAGGCATCACGTATAACTGCTGAATGAAAAGAATCCATAATTATAATAAGAGCCTGTCCCAATTAAACTTTGGTATAGGCTCCTAAAAATTCAGTCAGTCTCGTTCCCTGAGTCAATCGATTACTCTCCACCCCTCCGAGTAGTCATAATTCACCTCATCCATATCTTCTTTGACACTAAACAGATGCTTTTGCGGACCGGAGTAATAATTACCCCTGTCAGAGATGAAGCATAACATGCAATAATCCGGGTCTGTAGGACCGAGAGGATAATATTTTTCGTCGCCTTGTTCCCAAAAGGCTTGTTTGGTTTCATTATCAATACAGACCCGAATTTTTCCTGTTAGCATTAACCCGGTAAAATTTTGAGAATCCATAAAGTAAACGCATGCATTGGGATTCTTAAGCCACTGTTGTGTGCGGATTGCAGACGCATTAGATGAGAACCAGAATATTTGAAGACCATCGTTCTTTCGCCTGAACATGGTTTTAGCGTTTGGAAATCCGTTTTCGTCTATGGAGCAGACAATTGCGTCCCTGCTGGCCT
>JAEVZU010000281.1 GCA_023392075.1 Bacillota bacterium
GTCATCAATCAAACTTAAAATTTTCCGGAGGTCACTTAATGAAAAAAATCATACCATTTTTAATCTGTTTTTCGCTTTTGTTATCCATCTCTTTCTCAAGTACAGTATTTGCTGCATCAAATGAAACCGAACCCAATGATACCATGGCCAATGCCAATGCAATATCTTCCGGCAGTACTGTTAAAGGCAAAATTTCCACCTCTTCCGATGTGGACTTCTACAAGATGCCAATTATGTACAGCGGAACCAGAGTCATTACTCTGAGCGATATTCCAAGCGGCTGTGATTATGATTTATATCTTTATGATGCCAAAGGAAATCTGATAAGCTACTCCAGAGCGTCCGGCAATAAAGATGAGAGCATAACAAAATCCATGGAGGTACAAGAGCAGTATTATATATGTGTTAAAAACAGCTCAGGCTATTCCAGCAGCAGTGACTATACCTTATCTGTAAAAGCCACGGGCTCAGTAACCCCCCCTGTTCTTCCTTATCATGGGGGAGATGCATACGAATACAATGATACTCTTGAGCTTGCCTCTGATTTTTACGGCAGCCTGGAAGCTACAATTAGCCCCTTGGGAGATATAGACTGGTATAAATTCAGTATTACTCAGACATCAACCCAAAAAATAAAGCTTTACAGTCCATCCTCAGACTTGTCATACAAGTTTCAAATATGCAATGCCGATGGAAAAAGTATTTCCAGCATTACGGATGAATGCACCCTGACCCTGTCTCCCGGTAAATATTACATCAAAGTATACGGAATTGATTCATCGTCAATGCTTAACTACCGTTTGAATATGACTACCGTTTAAGCAGTTAAAAAAATCCCTGGGATAGTCTCCCAGGGATTTTTTGTTTATCTCGTTCTATTCAAGCAAATAATCATATAATATTCAAAAACTCCTTCATCTGATTGCTTGCATCAACCGCCTTCTCCTCATTTTCCATTTCGCAGAAAATCCTGAGGAGAGGCTCTGTGCCCGAGAAACGGGTTATGATCCAGCCGCCGTTTTTAAAGTAAACCTTCACACCGTCCAGATAGCTGACCCTTTCCACCTCGTAATTGAACTCGGGTAACGCCTTATCATTAAACAACAGCTTCATCAGGCGGTCCTTTTCATCAAAGCTGAACTTGAAGTCCTTTTCGGTCATGCAGGAACTGCCGAAGCTGCCGTGTATCTCCTCAAGCAGCTGTGACAGGCTCTTGCCTGTCACACTCAGCAATTCAATAAGCAGGCTGGCGGCGAATATTCCATCCTTTCCGCGGATATGTCCTCTTATGGTCAAGCCCCCGCTGCTTTCTCCTCCGATGAGACAGTCGTACTTTTCCATATTGGAGCTGATATGCTTAAATCCCACCGGAACCTCATAACAGGTCTCGCCGAACCCTTTTGCTATTCTGTCCAGCAAATGTGTGGTTGCAACATTCCGCACAACTCCGCCGGTCCACTTTTTGTATTTGAGCAGATAATAATACAGCAGCGCCAGAATACTGTTCGGATGGATAAAGTTGCCCTTTTCGTCAATTATCCCGAGCCTGTCGGCGTCACCGTCAGTGCCTATGCCAAGGTCGTAGCCCTTTTCCATCACCATTTCTCTCAGGCGCTGCAAGGTATGGGAGCTGGGAGACGGCAGTCTTCCGCCAAACAGTGTATCATGCCTGTCATTGATTATATCCACTTCACACCTTGCGGTTATCAATATTGTCTGAAGTGAGGTTTTTGATACTCCGAACATTGGATCCAGCAGTATTTTAAGGTTTCTGCACTTTATAGCCTCCATGTCGATCATATTGATAATAGTGTCTATATACTCATTAAACGGGTCTATTATTTTGATAATCCCTTTTTCAACACCTGTATAAAAATCTAAATCCTTTATAGTGCTTCCGCTAATTTTATCTATATACTTTTCCATATCTGCAGTAACTTCCTCCGAGGCATCTCTCCCGCCTCTTGTAAATACCTTGATGCCGTTGTAGTCGGCAGGATTGTGGCTGGCGGTGACAGCTGCCCCATAAAAGGTATCACGCCTGTTTACGGTAAACATTACAAGAGGTGTCGGGGCTACCTTTTCTATAAAATACACCTGTATCCCGTTGCCGGCCAGAACCTCGGACATCCATTTTGCTGCCTTGTCCGAGAGAAACCTTCTGTCATAACCTATTACAAAACCATTATTTGTGCAATTCCGTTCTGCCATCATATGGGCAACCGCCTGTGCCAGCACACGGACATTCTGTTTTGTAAAATCCTCTCCGATTATTGCTCTCCAACCGCCTGTACCAAACTTAATCATATATATGCCCTTCCTCCTTTATCCCATTACAACTTCAACCGTATTAACGCTTCCTTCCGGCTGCGGCGGGATAACCTCCGTTACCTGCCGGCCGTTCAGTTTGATATATTTTATTCCTTTCTGAACACGGCCGGGATTTTTGACACTGATCTTATACCCGGCACCTCTCCAGCTTCTGTCCACCTGAAAACCTTCCCAATTTTCAGGAATACATGGGTCTATAACCATGCCGTCAAAGGTCAGTCTTATACCCAGCATGTATCTGGTAGCTGCAAAGTATGCCCAGCCTGCACTGCCTGTAAGCCACGGATGACGGGCCCTTCCATGGGCCGTGTGGTCCCTGCCCATAATAAACTGGCAGTAGGAATAGGGCTCGGCTTCACGGATCTCTATCATGTCATTCTGATTATACGGCAGCAGGGAGTTATAAAATTTCATGGCTCTGTCGCCCCTGCCCAGCTTGCACTCGGCAACCCAGGCCCAGGGATTGGGATGGCTGAAGATAGCTCCATTTTCCTTTATACCCCTGTAAACCCTGGTTATAAAACCAATATCGTCATCGGGTTGTGTAAAGGACGGACTGTTCAAATGAATGCCAAAATCCGAGTATAAATATTGATCTACTGCATCCATGCAGGATAAGGCCCGCTCTTTGCCGGCAACGCCCGACACTACCGCCCATGCATTGGACTCCAGATGCACCTTGCCCTCCTTGCTTTCCCTGGTGCCTATTTTGTCACCTTTGGCGGTGATCCCCCGGATATACCACTGTCCGTCCCACAATTCCCTTTCGCAGGAATTCCTCACCTTGTCAGCCATTATACCGTATTTCTCCGCATCCTCCCGGCGCCCCACAAAGCAGGCTGCTTCCAGGAAAGCCTGTAAAGCCCAATAGTGCAGGAAGGAGACCATTGCGCTCTCACCTCCGCCCAGATTCAGGCAGTCATTCCAGTCAGCCCTGAGCCCCTTGCATATTCCGGTGGCTCCAACTTGCATGGCAGAGAAGTCCAAAATGCGCTTCATATGTTCATAAACTGTGGCCTCACCACCGTCTGCGAAGGTTACAGTTTCATCCAAAAGTGCAGCCTCTCCAGTCTCCTTGATATATTCACATATAGCCGGAACAAGCCACAGGGCGTCATCCGAGCAGGTATCCTTCAAGCCGTGTATCATATTTGACAGATCCGGTTCGGGAACAATTGTAGGTGATTTGATTTTAGGCTTGTTTTTCTTTTCAGGATCAAACCAGTCAGGATCGAAAAGGTGCAGGCCATATCCCATATTAACCTGTCCCCTTAACAGCTCAATGATTCTCTGACGGCACTTTGCAGGATTTGAATGGGGAATGCACATGACATCCTGGGCCGTATCCCTGTACCCAAGGCCGGTTCTGCCGCCAACCTCTATAAATGAGGCAAATCTTGACCAGACTACATTTGTCTCGGCCTGATAAAGATTCCATGTATTAAGCATGGTGTTCATACCTTCATGGGGTGTATTTACCTGAAGGACTTTCAGCTTTTTATCCCAGTATATACTAAGCTCCCGGAAGGCTTTATCTACATTTTCAATATTTGAATATTTTTGTTTGATTATTCTTCCGCTCTCCCGGTTTCCTTCTCCCAGCATATATATAATTCTTGTTTCCTCACCTGGTTCCAGAACAATCCGTTTATGCAGTGAACCGCAGTGGTTTCCCCCAAGTTCGCTGCTTCCGCCGCACTGTCCCAGTTCAACCGCCGCAGGATTGGTTTCGGTCCTGTAGGTTCCTATGAATTTATCTCTTAAGCAATCATAACTGTCAGGTTCAAAGTTTGAAGCAAAATAATGGCAGGCTCCCGGAACGTAGAACAAATCATATTCAATTATCCCGTCACTGTAATTTGAGCCGGCACAATAAAGGCTCATCTGATGATTTTGATTGTCAATTTCTATCTCGTTAAAAGAAAACTCGCAGTAGGAAAAAATACTTAACTTTCTTTTCCTGTCCGAATTGTTTTTTATTTTCACATCCCAAAGTTCCACATCGTCCTCAAGAGGAATAAACAAGGTCTGTTCAGCATCAATATCTCCGTAGGTGCTGCTGAATTTTGAATAGGACAATCCGTGTCTGCACTGAAAGAATTCCAGGTCTTTGGCGACTGGCTGCCAGGATACCGACCAGTAGTCCCCGGTTTCGTCATCCCTCAGGTACACATAATGTCCGGGCCTGTCAAGAGGGACACTGTTTGGTCTGAAACGTGTTATTCTGTGATGCTGTGCACTTTTATAAAAAAGATATCCCCCTGCGTTATGTGAAATGACAGCACACATATCCCTCACACCAAGATAATTGGTCCATGACACCGGAACATCCGGTCTTTCGATTACATACTCTCTATTTTCATTGTCAAAATATCCGTATTTCATTATATCCTCCATGTCCCAATAAAATTATTTCTCCAAAGCCAGTCTATCCCTTGACTGCCCCGGCCGTCATTCCTTTTATTACATATTCCTGGGATATGAAATACATAATTAAAACCGGCAGAACAGTAATGAAAATAGCAGCCATCATAGCGCCGTAATCCGTACTGTACAGGCTCTGAACCTGTGAAATGAGAACTGTTACCGGCATATTTCTCTTGCTGAGGTAGACCAGGGGTGTCAGCAAATCATTGTAGGACCATAGAAACTCCATTATTCCAACGGATACAAGAGCAGGTATCGTGAGCGGTATTGTGATCCTGGTGAATATACCGGGTATACTGCAGCCATCTATTAATGCGGCTTCCTCCAGTTCCTTGGGCAGGCCTGACATAAAGCTGGTCAGCATAAGTATTGCAAAATTCATTAATCCTGCAACCTGCGGAATAATAACCGTCAGATAAGAGCCCTGGAAACCTTCAAATATATCGCCGATGTTTTTCATAATAACAAAGTTCGGAACTATAACTGCAAACTGCGGTATCAGCATACTTGCCACAAGATATGCCTTAACAGCCTTTGTGAACCGGAACTTGAATCTTGCCAGCACGAAGGCGGCCATACTTCCAAGTATCAATATCAGAAGCAGGGTGCTTCCCGACATAATCAAGCTGTTCTTAAAACCTCTTAATATATTGTTTTCCGAGAATGTTTTCAAGGTTTCGAAATTCTGAAATATTGTACCATTGTCTAAATAATCTTTTGGTAATGAAAAGGCACTGCCTATTATTTCATCAATATTTTTAAATGAGTTCATAAATATCCACACCAAAGGTGCGATGGTTGTTATAGCCCATAAAGATAAAACTATATAAGTAATCAATTTGGAGCCCTTTATCTTATAAATACCTCTTACAGGTATCAATTTATTTTTATCATCCATAACGCTCCGCCTCTCTAATAAAGTCCTTCTTTTTGTTGTGCCAGTTTATTTGTAACAATGTAAATAATTAAACCCAGTGTTATTATCAATACCGAAATAGCACTGCCGTAGCCCTGATTATTATATACAAAGGCCTGCTGATACTGGTAGGTGCTTAATAACTGGCTTGCATCCAGCGGACCGCCGTTGGTCATTACATATACTATGTCAAATACTTTCAGTGAACCTGCTATAACAAGTCCGAGCGATGTAACTATTACTTCCTGGATCATTGGAATGGTAATGTATATAGTCTTTTTAAAACCTGTGATACCGTCAAGCTGTGCCGACTCGTAAATATCCGCAGGAACATTTGCTATTGCAGTGAGAAATATAACGAAATAGAATCCCACATATTGCCACAGCACCGGTATTAAAACCAGATACATTGCACTGTTTTCAGTTATCCAGTTTATTTTTTCCATTCCGAAAACAGCAATTATATTGTTCATTAGCCCGTAATCATACTGAAAAGCCAGGTAAAACATAAGACCTATTGCCGAACCTGATATGACAACCGGGAAGAAAAAAACCATTCTGAAAAACCGGAAGCCTCTTTTAATAGAATCAACCAGAACTGCAAGGATTAAAGCAACGCCCACCTCTACGAGAACACAGCCCACAAGGAGGATTAATGTGTTAATCAGTGACTTCCCTATTATGGAATCGGTAAAAAGTCTGTGAAAGTTTTCCCAGCCTATATAATTAAATTTGGGCGACCATTCAGAGTAATCGGTAAAACTGTACTGAACGGTTTTACCCAGAGGATAATAAAGAAATATTGTAATCAGAAGTATCGCCGGAGAAAGAAACAAAAATACATATTTTTTACTTTTCAGCACCATATGGTTTACCCCCTTGTAATCCAACATATTACTTCTTATTATGCGAAACATGGTGGTTTCCCACCATGTTTCGCATAACAGATTATGTTGCAGCTCTTTATTTTACAAGCTTCTGAGCTTCTTCAAGCAATTGTGTCGAAGTCTTTTTAGCTGTAATGACATAAGGGAGGTTCTTCCAGATATGTGTAAATGCCTGCTGATTCATAGTATCACCCACAGGACCGGTAACTACTTTTGCACTGTTAAGCATCTGGATACCTGCATTGAACAATGGAGTTGCTCCTTCAACCTGACAATTGATAGCAGGAACACCGCCGACCTTAAAGAATTTTCCGGCTCTTTCAGGTGAAGTG
Organism: Bacillota bacterium; assembly: GCA_023392075.1. GTDB lineage: Bacteria > Bacillota > Clostridia > Acetivibrionales > DSM-1351 > Ruminiclostridium. The sequence goes on from JAEVZU010000281.1 coordinate 6,894, forward strand.
ACCCATTTTACAAACTTCACTGCTTCTCCGTTTGAATCCTTATTACCTTTGTCTGTAACATACCAGCCTGTGCTGAAACCTGAGATAGTTGAAGAAGGCTCTGCTTTTCCGCCGGGGAGGAGATTTACAGGCATAACCGAGGTCTTTTCTCCTTCCAGAGCTGCTGCCGACCATGAACCGGATATGAACATGGCAGCCTTCTTATCCTTCATTAACTGCTGGCATGCAGTTTGTTTGATTATTAAAGCATCCTTTGAGAATGCGTTCTTTTCATATAATTCCTTGATCCTGTCAAGAGCCGGTGCCCAGGAAGCGTCAAAGGGCTTGTCATGTCCTTCTTTTCCGCCCATTGAGAGAATAAAGGTTTCAATCAAATAGTGAGGTTCTTCCGCAAAGGAGCAGGCGATTGGTGTAATCTTGAGCTTGTTGAACGCATCAACTGCTGCAAGCAGTTCATCCCAGTTTGTTGGAACTTTTATATTATTTGCATCAAATAAATCCTTGTTGTAATACATACCTTCCCAGAATCCTATGTATGGAAGTGCATATTGCTTGGCATCGTACTTGACATAGTCAAGAGCACCTTGCCCAAAGTTCTTGCTCCACCCGGCATCTTTGGAAAGTTCATCCTCCCAGGTTATAAGCTTCCCGGAAGTTACAAGAGGTTTTCCGATTTCACCTGTAAAAGCATATGCCACTGCAGGTTCATTTCCTGATGCAAAATCTGTGTTTATCTTGGTTTTAAATGCATCTGAAGCAGCCGGAGTAGAGTCATCTACGATTTCAACATTGGGATTTGCAGCAACGTAATCCTTTATAGCCTCCTGCCAGGCTGCTGTCCAGGTATCACCGCCGGTAAAGAATGACGAAGCTCTGAATTTAACCTTTTCTGCAGGCTTTGCAGATTCGCTGGCAACAGCCGTTGTTGATGGAGCTGTTGATACTTCTGAAGTCGCAGCCGGTTTCTGAGCAGCACCGCATGCAGCCAGCAGTGAAACTGTCATTGATGCAGCCACCGCAGCGGCTACAGTTCTAAAACTTCTCTTCATTAATAAATCCTCCTTAAAATATTGTTGATATCATCGTCACTTTGTACAAGGTCAATTTCGGCCCTGCTGATATCTTAACTGTATTATATTTTTTACCATATACTTTTTAAATAAGATAATCTTGGTATTAATTGTTCAATTTTGGCATTGTAATTTTTATTAAAAGGATTTTCCCATATATATGTATAATAAGTACAATATTATAGTAAAGTCAATTTCATTATAATTAAGACGGGTGAACCATGATTAAACCATTGATCAAAAAATTAACCTCCAAGTTGACCATAAAGGCAAAGCTGATAATCATTTGTATAGTTTTTTTATGCTACCCCACTATCATAATAGGATATTTCGGTTATCAGAACGTATCCGAAACGCTTAAGGAAAAATCCTTTAATTATTCAAAAGCCACCATAGACGAGCTGTCGGTCATATTTTCAGAACGTCTGGAGACTTTAAGAGCCTTTTCCTTCCAGATATTATATGACAATACAATATACGAAGCCAATAGTGATATAGAACTGGGTAAAATCGACTATTCCTGGGAAGTTAATTTTACCAGATACCTTAAGGCAAACCTGTACTCCAAATATGAGTTTACCGAATTATCGGTTTTCTTTACCTCCACCGAAAAATCGTATCAGGTAAGCAGGTCGAATACCGACTATACTCCTGTCTCTTATGTCAGCGGGGATTTATACCTCCGGGCAAAAGCAGGCAAGGGTTCTCCCGTATGGGTTGTAGACCGGAAGGACGACGGGACCAAAGACATATACCTGACAAAACTTGTCCTGTCACCCAGCGGCAGCGGCAGTGAAATTGCACTCATTGTATTTAAAATAGACCAGGATGAATTATTTAAAACCTTTAAAAACTTTGAGTTTACCCTTAAACATGACCTGAGTGTTACCAGCTCCAACAATATTGAACTTTACAGCTTCAATACCGGGGATCAGAGTATTGAACTCTCCGATCTTAAGCTTGACGGAGATATTCCTGAGATTTCTGAAACGCGGATAGGAAACGATACAATATATTACGTCTGCAAGACTATAAAGCCCTCAAACTGGAAACTGGTAATCAAGATTTCCTTGAATGAACTGTTAAAGGATGTCAAAAATGAGGCAAGTATTGTAATTATTCTTTGTCTTATCGGCCTGCCCATAATATTAATGCTGATTAATTTCCTTTATATTGATCTGATACGTCCTTTGAATCTTCTTATCAGGAAGATGTTGATGATTGAAAAAGGCACCATAGGTGTTACAATAGATATAAACCGTACAGACGAAATAGGCTATGTCATCTGCTCCTTCAACAATATGTCACAGCAGATATATACCCTGATTAACAAGGTCCTGAAGGTGCAGCTTGCAGTAAAGGATTCCGAAATAAAGGCTTTGCAGGCTCAGATAAACCCCCACTTTTTATATAACACACTGGAAACCATCAACTGGAAAGCCAAAATCAACGGTGTGGAAGAAATCAGTGAAATGGTCGGAGCTCTGTCCAGTATAATTGATGCCAATCTTAACAGAAGCGGAGAAAATACAATTTCGCTTCAAAAGGAAATCGAATACATTAAAAATTATAATCTGATCATATCCAAACGGTTCGGAACCAAAATAGCTTTTGTTATTAATGTTGCAGAGGATACTCTTAATTGCAAAATTCCAAAGCTGATTATCCAGCCCTTGATAGAAAACTCCGTCTACCATGGACTCGAAATGAAAAAAGGCGGCGGCACTATTGAACTGAACATATATAAATCAGAAAACATTTTACATATAAATGTCAGTGATGACGGTTTGGGTATTGCCCCTAATACACTGACCTCACTGAATGAAAAAATGGAAGAGGACATCTTTAATAATATTGACGCCAATGCATATGACAACTCCAAAATCGGCGTCATTAATGTACATAGGCGTTTAAAACTGTTATATGGAGATGAGTATGGTCTGGTCATCCATAGCCGGCTCAGACTTGGAACATCCATTGTGATAAAAATTCCGGCTGAAGAGTAACCCCATGCAGAAGGAGGAACAGTTATGCATAAAGTAATGATAATAGACGACGAAGAAACCATAAGAGAAGGCTTGCGCTCTGTTATAAACTGGGAGGAACATAATTGTTCCATTATCGGCGAAGCTGAAGATGGAGATGAAGGTGTGAGGCTAATAACAGAGCTTAAACCGGATATCATTTTTACAGATGTGCGGATGCCTGGTCTGAATGGCCTGGAAATGGTAGCCAGAATCAAAGAAATTAATTATCAATGTATAGTAATAATCCTTACCGGCTTCAGAGAATTTGAATATGCCCAGCAGGCAGTGCGTCTGGGCGCTTTCAGGCTTTTACTCAAGCCGACTAAGACTGAAGAGCTGCTTCAGGCTATTGATGACGCCGTTGCAGAACTGAAAAAGCAGGTAACCAGTCAAAATGAACTGATTAATTTAAGGGCGAAGCTTAAGGAATTGTACGGTTTGACCGGCAGCACAAAGGATTCCCAGCCGGTCAACTCTTCCGAAACAGCCTCCAACTCAAAGTATCTGGTCGCAAAGGCTATTGAGATATTAAAACAGGATTACCACAGGGATCTGGACTTAAAGGCTGTTTCAGACAAACTCTACATTAGTACCTGGCATCTGAGCAAACTCTTGAAAAAGGAAACCGGCAGCAATTTCATTGATATTCTTAATGAAATTAGGATCGAGGAATCCAAAAAGCTCCTGTTGTCTCCACAGCTGAAAATATATGAAATTGCTGAAAAAGTCGGTTATATTGACGTGCCGTATTTTACAAAATTATTTAAAAAGCATACAGGTCAAACACCCATGGAGTACAAAAACAGTGTAAAATAATTCTATTATAATCAGTATCTGTCTCCACTCAAAAACGTATTGTACATTGTCAATATAGGGTATTATATAATTATGCTGAGGTTTATATTTAATAAACAGAGAGGATATCTACGATGAACGGATTTTATGTTTTTGTCTCAATAGCAAGTATTGCAGCTATTTTAATAACATTTTTTCTGGCAAGGTTCTTTAGAAACAAGGCCATAGTTAAATATATTCCATCCATTATTGCTGCATTGGCAGGTATTGGTTTTTATATAAAATCCGCATATTTTTCAACCGGTTTTGAGGACCTGGGCTATCTTGTCCTGACGCTAATAGCCTGTGTGGTGTTTTTCCTGTCGTTTATCACAGCTTTTATACTGGGCATAATTCAAAGAAACCGTAAAATTTAGCCCTTTATAAACCGATATAATTACAAATGAGGTAAACCTTTGCGGATAAAATGTATTTAAGGAGCCAGCATCATGAAAAAACGCATTACAGACTTTATACTGATCAATTTCGGGCTGCTGCTTGTGAGTATTGGTATTTGTCTTTTTAAAATTCCCAATCATTTTGCTACAGGCGGTGTCAGTGGATTGGCCATCATAGCCAGCAGCCTTTTCCCAAAAATCGACGTAGGCCCCATGATGATGATAATTAATATCATCCTTCTTGTAATAGGATACTTTTTTCTTGGTTCCGACTTCGGCTCAAAAACGGTATATTCAAGCTTTGCCCTGTCGGGAATGGTCTGGCTCATTCAGAAAATAATACCTTTAAGTCATCCACTCACCGATGATATGCTTCTCGAACTTATATATTCCATTTTATTCCCAGCCATAGGTTCGGCCATAGTTTTTAACTGTAATGCTTCTACAGGCGGAACGGATATTGTTGCAAAAATCCTGAGCAAATACACAAAGTTGAATATAGGAAAAACACTCATGCTGACCGACTTTCTCATTGCAATTGGAGCAGGGGCGGTATTCGGAATAAAAATAGGTTTATATTCCGCTTTGGGCTTAATTATGAAAGCTTTTATGATTGACTTTGTCATAGAGGGACTCAATATCAGCAAGCAAATGGTCATAATAAGCTCTAAAGACAGTGAAATCCGTGAATACATTGTAAAAGAACTCCACCGCGGAGCTACCATTTACAAGGCTGAGGGTGCTTTTACCCATAAGCAGGAAAATGTAATCTCAACAATAGTCAGCAGAAGGCAGGCTATAAAGCTCCGTACCTATATACACAGCATAGATTCTTCCGCCTTTATCACCATCAGCAATACCTCTGAAACTATAGGAAAAGGGTTCAGAAGCATAGACAATTAAATCAGCCGGCACAACGGGTTAATTTAAATCTTTGCTAATATTAAAAAAACTGGGCAAAATAAACTTCGAGTATCTATTTCATGACAACATGTGATCTCATCGAGGGAGGAAATACCGGTTTTGAATATTGCAATCACAATTATAATTATATTTTCTACTTGGAAATGGGGAGACTGGAAAAATTGGCAGAAATATCATCCGACCATGCTTTTTGTGGCTCTTGCCAATATATTGTATAACTTTATCTACTGTAAAGGGCCCTTGTGGGAAATACAGCCCGGGATTTTACAGAACGGTATTCTCACAGAATTGCTTTATTCATTTATAGTCTTTCCTTTAACAGCACTGATGTTTCTTTCAAACCTTCCAAACAGCATAGGCAGACAAACCCTTCATATCCTTAAGTATGTTTTAATATATTTTATCTTTGAATATATTTTTTTCGTCAGTAACATGATTATTTACAGACACGGCTGGACTCTTTTTTATTCTTTTATATGGAATATTATGATGTTCATTGTCTGGACCATTCATTTTAAAAAACCTTTGCTGGCGTACATTTCTTCGGTGGGTATCATAATAATTGTAACTAAACTTTTTCCTGCCTAGTGGTCTGCGACATCTAAAACGTATATTGCCCGGCGAGGAAAATTTTCTCAGGACAAGGCTTATTCCAACAAAGTACTGCGTATATTATGCCGGCTTTTGTTCCGCAATAACAATATTGAAGTGCTTCTCGAAAAGTATACCGTGCTTATTAACTATTTGAACTGGAGCTGGTTCCACACCTGGATAGCTTTGTTCATTACATTTTTTCTGTCAAGATATTATTATGGTTCTTTCGGTTGAAGGCTCCGAAGCCCTGAAACGAAAACAAGACTTTCCGTTTTAAGCGGAAAGTCTTGTTTTTCTCATTTTGGTGGGAACTATAGGGCTCGAACCTATGACCCTCTGCTTGTAAGGCAGATGCTCTCCCAGCTGAGCTAAGCTCCCAAATCTGGTGACCCTGTATCATCTTTTCATGATTCTATGGAATCTGTTTATTCTGGTGACCCATAGGGGACTCGCCGCCTGCTTCGCATGCTAATGACGTCGCCCACCCCTCGCCATGCTTACGGTGCCGGGCTCCTACGCTCACTGCGAAATGACCGTTCAGGTCATTTCTGCCTCGTTCGCGCCCTCTCGGGTTCGAGTCCCGTATCGTCTTTTCATGATTCTATAGAATCTGTTTAATCTGGTGACCCATAGGGGACTCGAACCCCTGTTATCGCCGTGAAAGGGCGGTGTCTTAACCACTTGACCAATGGGCCATAAAATAAGCGATAGATCCTATCGCTTGTAATGGTAGCGGCGGTGGGATTTGAACCTACGACCTGCCGGGTATGAACCGGATGCTCTGGCCAACTGAGCTACGCCGCCATTTATATCTGCCGTTTGTTAACGTGCTTTTACATTATACATAACAACTGTCCGTTATGTCAATAGGAATTTATATTTTTTTTGAGACTGCTTAAAGGCAGATAATGGAACGAATTAACCGGTTTATACCGTGCTTCTGCATTCCTATTTGTCATACTCGAATAATAAAGTACTGGCATAAATTTAACCTGTTGTATCAGTATAAATTGACTCTCACTTACAGTTAATTGGTATATTATTAGACCGGTATGCGAATACAACTTCAGGCAATGGACAGCACTTTGTGTGCAATCCATTGCTTGAGATCAACTAACCAGCACAGCGTATTAATTTCAATGCTTTACTTTATTTCAACAGGTCTCCTATGACTGCAGCACCTTTCCCAGATTGCCTGCTACATCATCCTCAAAGCTTCTGATATAGTTCTTGATAAATTCCACAATTGACATGTTGTCATCCTCTATCAGAGGAGTCAGATCTATGGCATAACTCAGAGCGTCGGACTGGTCAACACTGTGGGATTCCGCATAAGTGGCATTGGCAAGTCTTCTTCCTGTAGTGGCGAGATCGTACCGTTTCCCCCCTGCAATCTGTGAATCAAAAACACCTACCAGGGCGGCCGACAGGTTTGGATGCTGTGATACGTCAAATACCACCTTCTGCGAATCCAAAACCCAGTCAAGATTTCTCCACACCTCACAGCCGTACAATTTCTTGGGCCTCTGCTCCTTTGGCAATTCACGGATTGCATAAATGACTTTTGTGACTACGCCCAGGTGTGTATCGTGCTTGTCGGCCAGGTTATGCGTATATATTACCTCTGCTCCGGCCTTGCCTATAATTTCTTTCAGCTCCTCAATCACTTCCCTCGAACCGGTCGACTTCACCTGTGCGCTTGTGTAATCCAAAAGCGCCAGCGCAGAATACTCACCTACATATGCAGCTTTTTTCTGCTCCACCTTCCTGATTTTTTGCATCTCTTCATCGGTATAATCAGAATAAATACCATTTCTGGAACTACCTGCCCCATTGGTGACAACTACTGCGCCAAACCATTTTTTATCGTTTCCAAAGCATTTGACTATACCGTCATAAGCCATTATTTCAATATCGTCCTGATGCGCTGAGACAGCCAAATGAGTAGTTCTTTGCAGTGCAGTTTCAATCTTTTCTCCGTCCGGAATAAACCATTCGGCATTTTTATTATTTAGTTTCATATACATCCTCCTAACAAGCGATAACAGAATTTATCTTGTAATTGTAACTTTGTTCAAACCTCTCGGGCTGTCAGGGTTCAAGCCCTTCAGCACTGAAAGCTTGCCGGCAAACATTTGCGCCACTACCACGTTTATGAGAGGTGATACGTAGTCACTTAAATTCTCCGGTATCTCAATACTGCTGTTACCCATACCAAGCAGTTCCTTATTATTTGATACAATCAGAATATCAGCTTCGCTGTCCTTTACCTTATTGACCATTTCAGTAATATCTTTGAGTGAAGGTCCGGCCGGCGCATAAACGATCACGGGCATATCTCTCTCCAACATTGCAAAGGGGCCGTGGTGAAAGTCCGAAGTAGCAAAGGCTTTAGCACGTATATAAGTTGTCTCCTGTATTTTAAGCGCTGCCTCCAAAGCAATGGAATAGTTGATCCCTCTGGCCAGCACAAAGCATTCCTGCATAAATCTGTACTTTGTTACTATTTCATCCAAACGGTCAGCCTTATCAAATAACCGGTTCATGATATCCGGAACACCTTTCAGCTCTTCCTGGAGCTCCGTATTCTTCGCCCATTTTGCTATAAAGTTGATCAAAAGGTAAACCGTAGAAGTAAAGGTCTTTGTGGCTGCTACGCTCTTCTCCACTCCTGTGTCACAGAACAAATGAAACTTTGATGCTTCAGCCAGCGGTGAATCAACAAAATTTGTTACGCTCATGGTAACTGCTCCCTGCTCAGCTGCCGACTTTACAACCTCAATTACGTCAGCCGCCTTTCCTGATTGTGAAATTCCCATGACAAAACAGTTTTTCATATTAATCCGTTTATTGTACATTGTGACAACCGAAGGTGCTGCTAATGAAACCGGAATACCTACAAGAGTCTCAATTGCATATTTGGCATATACTGCAGCGTGATCCGAGGTTCCTCTTGCAGCTATTATTACAGTAGAAATTTCTCTTGTTTGAAGTTCTTTAATCAACTCATCAATAATCTTGCTGTTGGTTTCAATTGTCTTTTTCAGAACCAGGGGCTGCTCCATTATTTCTTCCCACATCTTAGTCATGTTTACACCTCATTTAATTATTAATTTGATTATAGGTATAGTTGTATATACCACTATACCTATATTGTATATCACCATTTTATAAATTGCAATCTCCAAATAAAAAATTGCTATTCATGATTCATATAGATTCTCACACTATACTTGTATTTATCCGCACGATAAATATCTCTTTCGTAAAATAGTTTTTTCCCCTCTCTTGTATAGCTTATCCCTGAGATATTAAGTACAGGTATACCTGCTTCAAGCATCAGCAGCTTTCTGTTCTCCCGGTCGGCCTTTATGGCTTCGATATTATTGTCTATATGGCTTATTTCAATGGAATATATATTTTTAAGCTGGTCATAAAGTGACTTGGTGAGATCCAGTTTGTTTATATCAGGACAAAGCCTCTCTGGAATAAATACTTCTTCAACTGCAATAGGCGTATCATCGGCAAGTCTTAATCTTTTAATCCGGTAGAGCTTTTGAGCGGGCTCAAGCTCAAGAGCAAGCTTCACATCAAAGTATTCCTTTTCTTCCGAAAACTCCAGTACACGGGTTTTGGGAACCATTCCCAGTCTTTTTACAGTTTCTGAAAAGCTCATAATGTTCCGCTGCTCAAACTTGATTTTATTGACAAAGGTTCCCTTGCCTTTTTCACGGACGAGATAATTTTCAGAGGCAAGCTGATTTATTGCCTGTCTGGCAGTCATACGGCTTATTCCAAGATTCTCGGACAATTCTCTTTCAGAAGGTATCAGGCTGCCTGCAGGATATTCACCGGATTTTATTTTATCAAGAATAATATTTTTAAGTTGAAAGTAAGCAGGCACCGGACTCTTTTTGTCAATAAACATTTTAACCTCCTATTAATAACTATAGAAATATACCCTCTATTGATAATGTATAACACGCCTCTCGCCGGCTATTTTGGCTTGCGGCAAGGCAAAGGCGTGCAGTAAGGCTTTGTGCCTTGCCGCAAGCGGCTTCAATGCAGCCGCAGGGCAAATTAACCACTCAAAAATGTATTGTACATTGTCAAATAGAGGTAGCAAGCTTCAATAATCATTATAACCCCAAACTCAGGTAATGTTAAATAATAAAATGAAACAAAAAATCCTCATGTTTTAATTAACATAAGGACCTACAATTTTCAGGAGGAATATATTTTAAGACCAGCCGGTGGATTAAATCCACCAGCCAGAATGGATTGTTTTCACAATACAAATTTTATATGAATACAGCTTATATGTATATGTGAAAATTATTAAAAATTTTATCAGGTTAAAAAGATATTATTGTATATTTTTTACCCCCACAATTCATCGCACTTTATGAATCCTGCGCCTGTTCCGGATTTCCTCCGAATACGCCTACATACTGGTCCATAAGGTAGAATTTTTTACCATTCCACTTCAGGACACTTTGCACATAACCCAGAGAATCTGCATGATACCTGCCGGCTATACTCTGATATCCCAGCAATTCATATATTCCGTTACCGTCAAAGTCAACGGGATACAAACCGCCCAACGGATCAACCCAGCCTTCTATGGGCTGTTTCAGGATACCTTCCGGAGTATATATCTCATTAAGATATTCCTTCCCTTTATAGCTTAGATCAATTACAAATACCATGCCTGTTTTTTCATTGGTAACAGTAGCCTTATAGTAATCGGCAAATTCAACTTTATAATTGTAGCGCTGGTTATATTCCTCATAGTCAAAAAGCTGGTTAAGCCGGTTATTCACATCAGAAAACACATAGTAAAACATTATGCCTCCACTTCCGCCGGAGGCTATTCCAATCATAATATCTTTTATTTTATCTCCGGTGAAATCCTGTAAAGTAACCGTAGGAGAATAGCCCGAGTCGGATTTAAGTCTGGCTTTCTGCTTGATCCCGGTCCTGCCGTCCCGTATTACAAGGGTAATGTTTTGAATATAGCCGCTGTTGGGTGTTCTTGTACCGGTAAGATATACATAGTCCCTTATATTATCCCCGTTGACATCCCCGTATGCTCCTGCAATTATATTAGTGTCATTATTCAGTTGATCAAATCTTTCGGTATAATACATACTGACCTCCCCAAAATCTTTCAAGTCAACCTCATCGCTGCAAAACTTAATAGTACTTGAAAAAGTCTCTTATAAAAATACTGCTGCTATATAATATGGAAACCTTATGCATTGGTGAATGGAAATACAATACATAATCATTTATAATATTTAAATAAACCGTCAATTTTGGGAGGAGCTTGTTTTATGGAAGCCCGTCATCAAACAACTATAAACAAATATACCGGACACCTGCCTGTCAACGTCTTTAATACCGACGTACAGGTTTTTCCTCCTCACTGGCATGAAAGAGTGGAAATAGTTTATGTTCTTGGAGATGAACTTAATATTGGTTTGAATAATTCTGTTTACACGTTGCACAACAGGGATATTCTCATTATAAACATGGGAGAAGTGCACTATTTTCTGATGCAGCCGCAAAAATGCGACAGAATTATCATTCAGTTTGATTTGTCACTGTTTGAAGAAATTGCCAGCAATATCTCGGGCAGAAGACTGACAGAGCCCTTGATAACCTGTGATACCACAGGCGGAGGTAAGATTTCTCCGGTTCATGAATATTTTGAGCGCAATATCCTGGGTATTAATAACGAGATCAAGAGCACGGATGCGGGTTTTGAGTTTTTTATAGCCGCCAGACTGTGTGAACTGGCCGCAGGAATGATCAGATATATTCCAAACGAAAAAATATGTCCTGCTGATAAGAATAAGCAAATAAAAAAGCTGGAACTCCTGGAGAAGGTAACAAAGTATATTGACAAAAATCTGCACAGGGAAATCAACCTGTCGGAGGTTGCGAAACATGTTAATTTCAGCAAGTATCATTTTACAAGATTCTTTAAGGATACTACCGGCATGACCTTTTGGAAATATTTAAACAATTATAAGGTATCGAAAGCCGCCAACCGGTTAATAAATTCATCGGATTCGATTCTTGAAATAGCGTTCGATTCAGGCTTTAACAGCATTAAAACTTTTAACCGTGTCTTTAAACAGGTAAGAGGCTGTTCACCTTCCGTCTTCAAAAAAGCAATAATTGAGTAGTATCCAGCAAGCTTTGGCGAGAAATTTTTCCGCATATTTTTTAAAATCAATCTCATAAATACCTTTTTCGAAAAACGAAGAGGCTTATGGGAGGGTTTTATGTCCTACAAAAATTTTTCGGTGTCTATATTCTTTAATGCACATGATCTGGAAGTACTCAACAGGGATAATTTATTTGAGGAGAGCTATGAATTCTTCTCAAAGCACATTGATATTGACAAGGTTTATCTGGAAACCTACCGTGGCAGTACATATTTATCAAAGGAGGACATGCTGGCCTGCAAAAACTTTTTCAATCAAAAGGGGATCAAAGTTTCCGGCGCTATTACCACTACCCAAAAATGCGACATCATCTGGGATTTCCGCTCCTTCTGCTACAGTGATCCACAGCAGAGAAAACAGTTATGCGATATAGTAGCCTACACTGCAGGTATTTTTGATGAGATCATCCTTGATGATTTTTATTTTACCAACTGCAAATGCGATTTGTGCATTAAGACCAAGGGCAGCAGCAGCTGGTCCGATTTCAGAACGGCACAGATGGCCGAAGTATCCGGGGAAATCATGAGTACGGCAAAACAAATAAACCCTGCTGTAAATATGATCATAAAGTATCCTAACTGGTATGATCACCACCAGTTTACAGGTTATACACCCGGAGATCAGGTCAATATTTTTGATTCTTTCTATACCGGAACCGAAACCAGGGATTCACAGCATACACAGCAGGTTCTTCAAAGATACCTGGGCTATTTCATAATGAGATATTTCGAGAGCATTAATCCTGGAAAAAATCTCGGCGGCTGGTTTGATACCTTTGACTGCTCCCTGAACGCGTATGTGGAGCAGCTGAATATGACCGTTTTTGCCAAAGCAAGGGAAATCACTCTTTTCTGTGCCGGCCTTCTGGCAACCGACTACCGTATATGCGTTCCTGTAGCAGGTCATGTTTTCAATGAACTCGACAGATTTGTGGGAGAGTTGGGAGAGCCTGTGGGTATCCCCTGCTACAAGCCTTTTAAATCCGGCGGCGAAGATTTCCTTCATGGTTACCTGGGAATGCTGGGACTTCCCCTGCAGCCCACTCCCGTATATCCCTCGGACAGCAAACTCCTCCTGCTTACCGAGAGTGCAAAAAAGGATTCCTCTATTATAAGTAAAATAAAGTCCAGCCTGGCAGCCGGAAACCAGGTTATTATTACTTCAGGTCTTTTGAGAGCACTTAACGGCCAGTTGTCCGACATAGCTGAAATTTATTGTACCGACAGGAGAGCATTGATCAGAGCCTACGCCGCTACAATGGAGACCTGCTCCTTTAAGGATTATTATTATTCGGACAGAGAAATAATAATCCCGGATATCGATTTCAAAACCAATGACACCTGGCAAAGAGCAGTAGGAATTGACAACTTTAATAACCATCCGGTTCTGCTTGAGAACAAATACAGTAACGGCAGGCTCTATGTTCTGACAATACCTGATAATCAGGGGGATATTTACAGCTATCCGCCGGGAGTGCTCAATGTCATAAGGGAGACAGCCTCAAAGGAACTGCCTCTTCATATTGAAGCACCTTCAAAAGTAGGTTTGTTTTTATACGACAACAACACCTTCATAATTGAATCCTTCAGAGAAACAAACACCGAGGTTACCATTGTAGTTCACAAGGAAAATGCACTGCTCCGTCAGATTTCCACCAACAGGCACAAACTGGGGGCAAAAGCGGAAAAAATCCCTGGTAAGGGTGTAACTTATTTTAAAGTCTTCCTGCGCCCGGGTACTTATAAAATACTTGCAATAGATTAAACCGTATCAGGCTATACAGTGTGCCATCACTTGTAGTATATGTGTGTAAATGTATGAATAAAGCGCCCGTATGGGCGCTTTATTCAACTGATTTCAAGGATTCTATCATACTGATCTTCTTCAGTTTATAATGCATTACAATATTTACCAAAACAGCAAACACCACAGTGAGCACGGCTGCCATAAGGTAACTGTACCAGTATATTTCCCTTCCGAACATTACAACATCAATTTCAGAGGTTTCCAGCACAAATCTGTTCAGCACAATTCCTCCCAGGAGACCTATGCTGATATTTATAAGGGTCAGAATAATATTTTCCCGGAACACATATTCCGACACCTCCAGATCATAGAAGCCCAGGACTTTGATACTTGCAATTTCTCTGACCCTTTCGGTTATATTTATGTTTGTCAGGTTGTATAACACCACAAAAGCAAGAGCTCCGGCAGAAAAGATCATAACAAACACTATACTGTTCAAATTTCCCACCATATCGCTGAAATTTTGTTCATTGGTCCTGTTGAAAGTCATTTGAAGTACTGCCGCCTTGCTTACAAGCTGGGAGCTTATCTGGTCCTCCGCCTCCTGGGATACATTTTTCTCCTTTATTAAAATGCTGTTAAACACCGGCTTATCTCCAAATTCCCTTTCATACAGTACCCTTGTCATATATACATAATGTAAAGTGTAATTTTCATTTATTGCCGCAATCTTTACCTCCACACTTTTAAAGTCCCCATCCTTTATTGTCATCCTGTCTCCAACCTTAAGCTCCAAGACTTTTGCGAGCTTTTCCCCTATTATGACACCGTCGTCGCTAAGTTTCAGCGGCTCTTTCCCCTGCATCCTGTGAATTGAAATAAACTGGCCCAATTTTCCATCGTCCTCCGGTATTATGAGATTGATCTTTTGCCAATCCTCCTGATAGCCGGCATCAAAATTTTTAAGACGGACATTCAGCATTTTCTCCACATTGCTGTTAGCCAGCAGAGCGTTAACTGCCTCCAGTTTTTCCTGTTCTTTTGCATCTTCATCTATAATAATCATCGCATTGAATTTGAAAACCTCACCGTATTGTCTTGGAACGATACTTGAAATTGCATCCCTCAATCCAAAACCCGCCAGCATCAGAGATGTACACCCTGCTACCCCCAGCAGAGTCATAAACAATCTCTTTTTATATCTGAATAAATTTCTGATGGTTACTTTGCTGAAAAAATTCAACCTGTTCCAGATAAAAGGCACTCTTTCCAGAAACACTCTTTTTCCCATTCTGGGTGATTTTGGCCTCATCAAAGCAGACGGCTGTTCGGTAAGTTCCCTGTAACAGGCTAAATATACCGCCAGCGAAGTACAGGCCAACGCTCCCAGAGTTATCCAGAATGTGTAATCAATTCTGAAGGGCATGATAGTGGGCGGCAGACGGTAAAGCATACTGTAAGCATTTGTTATGACGAAAGGAAACAGCTTGAGACCTATTGACAGGCCTGCAATACTTCCGGCTATGCTTGCAATGGCAGCATAAACAAGATACTTGGATGCAATGGCGAAACTACTGTAGCCCATGGCCTTAAGAGTGCCAATCTGAATTCTCTGTTCTTCAACCATCCTGGTCATTGTAGTCAGGCATACAAAAGCTGCAACGAAAAAGAAGAACACGGGAAATATTTTTGCTATGGCATCAATTCTTTTTGTATCTTCGGAATAGGATGTGTAGCCGGGATTATTATTCCTGTCCATTATATACCATTCGGGTTTCTTTATATCCCTGACCTTCAGTTCTGCTTCGGCAATCTCTTTTCTTGCAGCCTCAAGCTTCTTATCAGATTCATTTTTCTGTTTTTCATATTCGGCACGTCCCTCTTCCAGTGTTTTCTCAGACTGTTCCAGGTTAAGCGCTGCTGCTTTAAGTTTTCCGGCACCTTCTCTTCTTTGTTTTTCAAAAAGTGCTTTTTGTTTTACAAGTTCTTTCGCTCCCGCATCAAGTTCCAATCTGTTTTTTTGTAATTCGGCTTCAGTTGCAGCTGCTTGAGGAGCAGGCATCCCATTCCTGTTTTGTTCAAAAAGCTTAAATTTTACAGAATATCCGATTTCCCCGCTTTGGAGCCTGTTTTCAGCCCTTTCAAGCTCAGCTTCTGATGCTGTAATCTTCTGATTGTATATTTCCCTCTGACTTTCCAGCTCAAGCTTTCCGCTTCTTATACCGGCCTCACCCTTTTTAAGGTTATCCAGGGCTTCCGACAATTTTACCTTTTGTTCCTTTTCACCTTCTGTCAGCTCTTTTTGGGAAACCTCAAGCTTTTGCGCGGCCTCTCCGTATACTTCATTGTAACGCTGTTCCTCACGGATTCCGGCAATATCTTCAAACTTTTTCCGGCCTGTCTTCACCGCTTCCCTGTATGCATCCCCAAACGCAGAAAGCCCCTTTGCACCCTGCAGCGTAATATTTAAATCTGTGTAGACCTCCATAATAAAGTCTTCTTCAGGAATGATTGCATATAATGCCACTGTTCCGTTGCCCAGGCTTGAAGTTCCTTTTTCGAACGTCAGGTAATAGGGTGTTTCAATCTGTCCCACAACCCTGTAGGTTGACTGGTTCATATAATCCGTTATCGCCCTGTCTTCCCTGCCGGAATTCAAAGATATTTCTTCTCCAATTGCAATATTTACGCCCCCGATTTTACCTTTTTCAACCGCACATTCCCCCGGCCTTTCCGGCAGTCTTCCTTCGATCAACCTATACCTGTTCAGATATCCCTCAGTCCCCTGCTTCAGCTTATCCAGCGGAATAGAATGCAGCTTGGCGACTTTGTCCTCATTGCCGGCCTTTATAATTGCATCAATGCTGTAAGCAGGCATTATTTCCTTTACAGCCGGACTGTTTTTTACCGCCTCCACATCATCCTTGTTAAAACCATATGTAGATACCATCCTGAGATCCATAAGCCTGTATTCTTCAAAATATTTGTCGGCTGTCAGCTGCATGTCTGGACAAGTGACTTTGACCCCCGCAAAGAAACCGGTACCAAGTGCAATTATGGCAAATATGGCAATAAACCTGCTTCTTGTCCTCCAAAGTTCTCTAAATATATCTTTTAAATGAGCGTTTTTCATATAACCTCCATAAACCCCGGCAGTCATCAGCTTTACGGACTATGTCTTTCAAACTGTCCTCCATCGGTATGCCTGTTACCATTCTATGCCTTCAACATCGACTGGATTGTCGTTTAAAACCATACTCTCAACCTTGCTGTTTTTTATTTTTATGATCCTGTCAGCCATAGGAGCTATAGCCAGATTGTGGGTAATTACCACAACGGTCATCCCATTCTGCCTGCAAGTGTCCTGCAGCAGCTTGAGAATACTCTTTCCGGTTGTATAATCCAGTGCTCCCGTGGGTTCGTCACACAACAAAAGCTTGGGTCTCTTGGCAAGTGCTCTGGCTATGGCGACACGCTGCTGCTCACCGCCTGAAAGCTGGGCAGGGAAATTTACCATTCTCTCCCCCAGACCCACCTCTATAAGAATCTGCTCAGCATCCATGGGATCCTTGCAAATCTGCGAAGCCAGTTCAACATTTTCTTTTGCAGTAAGATTCTGAATGAGGTTGTAAAACTGGAATACGAAACCTATATCGTACCTCCTGTACGTTATGAGCTGCTTGGATTTATATTCATTTATCCTTTGACCGTCAACAATTATCTCACCTTCATCACAGGTATCCATACCTCCAAGAATATTGAGAACAGTGGTTTTTCCAGCACCGCTCGGTCCCACGATAACCACGAATTCCCCCTCCCTTATCTCAAAGTTTATCCCATTTGCGGCATTAATGGTAACCTCTCCCATCCTATACCGCTTGATTACATTTTTAAATTCAACAAACCCCATATAAGCCTCCGTTATTTTTTACTATTTTCATATTCAGCTATAAGTATATACAAACCGGAAAAAACAATCTGATGATTGTCTTTTTAGTATTTCTAATATTTAATTATATATCTACAAAATGAATATTAGATAGGTAGTTTTGGATATTTTGTAAAAATTTTATCAGTCATCCTCCGCCCGTTCATACGAGGACCATTTTGGCATATCTTTCTTACTGGCCTTTATGGTGAAATAACCTCCTTGAATTGGTATAAATCTACCTTTCCGGGGGTATAAATAATAATGCCACTTTCATACTTCGCAGCAATTCCCTCCACAATTGAACCATTAATTCCAATGAGAAAGTGAGTTTAATAATCGCCGGGTGAATTTATGATAATTCAGTGTGAAAGAAAGGAATTTATTCTGCAGGACGACCAGATAGCCATAACCCGTGATGATAAGTTTATCGGCTACGGTAAGGTTATCGCAGTGCTTGAGGAGCACGTACTTGTTGATGTTGATGAAAATGCCAGTAAATCACTATTTGAGATTTTCAGTGAAGAAATACCTTGTGATTTTACTTTTGTTAATGAAAGATATTGTCCCAAAAGCGGTGAATTAAAGAAAGATATAGAGGGCAGGTGATCCATTACCTGCCTTATTTATTGTCTGAAGTAAAATACCCCTGTTCTTATTCTTTGCCATTCGTTAACAATTTGTTCTAAATTTTATAACAAATTATTAATTAATTCTTCGTAAAATGTACATAATTTATAGCTATCATATAAACATAAGGTAAATCATAAAAAACATAATGTTTATTATTAAATACTTATAAGCGTTCAAAAGACGCAGAAGGGAGTCAAATATGAATAGTAATTTTAACAATGATGACTGGAACAATCAAAGTCAATATAACTTTAATTATGAAAATCAGGGATACTATAAAGAAATAATCGTACAACCCAGAAAAAAAAGAGGCGGCAGATTTATTACCTATCTTTCACTGGTTCTGGTAACTTCACTGGTAACCAGCTTTGCAGTGGGCGGTGTGATGTATTCAAAGTTTTCACAGCAGCTGGACAACCAGGTAAACTCGCTTAAACAAGTTTCTGCCACCCAAACCTCAAATGACGGAAGTTCAACACCTACAAAGCTTTCAACGGCAGCCGACAGTGCAAAGGTTACAAATTTGTTCAGTACAGGCACAGGTGATTTGACTGTGGCACAGATAGCAAAAAAAGTCGGACCGTCAATTGTGGGAATTAAGATGTCGGTTCAAAGCAACAGACAGTCAACTTTTTACAGCAGCAGGCCCTCAACCTCCGACTCTGAAGGTTCAGGAATTATTTTTACCGAAGACGGCTATATAATAACAAATTATCATGTAGTTCAATATGCCGACCCCAAGAACGGTGCAGCTAACACCGCGCTGACAGTCTATCTGCCGGATAAAAGGGAAGCAAAGGCCAAATTTATCGGCGGTGACAATGAAAATGATCTTGCAGTTATCAAAATTGACCTGACAAATCTTCCTGCTGCGGAGCTGGGTGATTCGTCAGAGGTGGAAGTTGGAGATCCCGCAGTTGCTATCGGTAATCCGCTGGGTATGGAATTTGCCGGTTCAGTTACCTATGGAGTAATAAGTGCCCTGAACAGGCAGCTGAATACCGGAGATAACAGTTTAACTCTTATACAGACTGATGCCGCCATAAATCCCGGCAACAGCGGTGGTGCTCTTGTAAATAAAAAAGGCCAGGTAATTGGAATAAACTCTGCGAAAATTTCAGTTGAAGGCGTAGAGGGACTTGGATTTGCAATCCCTATGAACACTGCAAAACCTATAGTTGATCAGTTAAAAACCTACGGATATGTAAAAGGAAAGCCTTTGATAGGAATATCCGCACAGGAGGTTTCGGCAGAAATATCCAGAATGTATGATCTCCCTGTCGGCGTTTATATTTTGGATGTAACACAGGGCGGGGCTGCTGAAACGGCCGGCATGCAAAAAGGGGATGTTCTCGTGAAACTTGACGGCACAAAGATAACATCCATGTCCGACCTGGATGCGGTCAAAAAAAGCCATAAGGCCGGTGATACTGTAAGTGCCGTAGTATCAAGAGACGGTAAAGAAATTACTATGAATATAACCTTTAGTGAAGACAAATAAGAAATTATCCAAAATTCGTATAAACCCTTATGTGGTTGGTTTTACCCCTATTAAATTCACAAGGAAGCCCGTGATAAAAATCACGGGCCTCTTTGTTTCCATTGCAATGGAGTGATATATCAGGCACCTGTTAATTCGGCAACCTGCTTTTGCAATGTATTCAGCTGTTTTTTCATGGCAGCAGTTTCTGTCTGCTGTTTTTTAACTACCGAGGTCAGTACCGCTACTATATCCATTATTGAAATAGCCTGGTTATCCGAGGTTGTAAATATTCCTGGCACATCTTCGGCAATAAATCCTATGTTATGCTTTTTCAGATAGTTCTTCTTGTAGTCGAAAGTGACCGGATTGAGTTTTTTCAGCAATTCCAGGGCTGTCTTTACAGGCAGCTCTTCGATATTTTCCTTATAAACCGCCGAAGAAGTCTGTGCAACACCTGACGCCGTAATATTACTTGCTTGTACAACACCCTCAACATCCAGTTTGATTCCTGCATCCGGGGTCTTGCCGATACCCACAGCTCCTGCTGAAGTTATTTTAATGGCTTCAACGCCGGTATCGGAATAGAGAATCGGATGTTTGTGTCCGACAAATTCCACTGGCTTCAAATCCCCGGAGATTCCCGCCATCCATCTCTTTTCCGTGCCGTCCCAGCTGATCTTGCCTTTGGCATCAGCAGTTTCAATTCCGCTGCTCAGTGTAAGGATACCTGTTATGTCGGTTGCACCGGCTTTCAGCTTGCCGCTGCTCACCGTCAGGTCGGATGCAGTGAGACTTGTTGCCGTTAGAGTTGTTGCCGTAGCTGTTCCTGCAGTCAGACTTCCTGCTGAAAGAGTTCCGTTTATATCTGCATTGGCTGCTGTGAGTTTCCCGCTTATACCCGTATCACCGGTTACGTCCAGCTTTTTAAGAGGATTGGCGTTGCCTATTCCGATATTGCCTCCCTTAACCGTCATAACCCCGGTAATATTGGTAATTTCAGAGTGGGTATGCCCTTCAAGGGAGATGCTCTTCATATCTCCGTCAATTCCGGCCCTCCATTTTTTATCTGTTTCGCTCCAGATGATCTGTGCTTTCTTTTCATTGTCCGCACGGGTCAACTCAATACCGCTGCCAACATTAAGCGTTCCGCTCACATTGACATTTTCCGCATTCAGTTCAGTTGTTCCAAGAATTCCTGTTATAGCTGCTTCAGCTCCGGAAATTTTACCGGTTGTGTAAAATTCTCCTGCTGAGGTTCTGCCGGCAGTATTGAATTCTCCTGCAGTTATTTTTCCGGTCGTATAGAATTCTCCTGCCGTTACCTTTGCGCTGATTTTAGCATTTCCGGCAACATCCAGCTTTTCAGCAGGAGAAGCCGTACCGATCCCTATTTTGCTGTCTTTTACGGTCATAACTCCGGTTATTGCCGTCAGCTCGTCATGCTGATGATCTCTGAAGCCCAGTGTTTTCATATCTGTTGTAGTACCGGCCTGCCAGACATCATCCTTCTCATTCCATATGATTTGTGCACTTGAAACCGTACCTCCGCGGAAAACTTCAATACCTGCATTTTTATCGGCAGGTTCGCTCTGCGGAGCGTATTTGTTTATTGTTATAATGTTGTCTTCCACATCAAGATTGGTGGTATTGACTGTAACAAGTTCACCGTTTACGGTAAGATTTCCGCCTATTGTCAGGTTATTTGTTATTGTTCCGTTACCGGCTTTTATAACACCGCTGATATCAGCATCTGCACCCTTTAAAGTTGCCTCTGCGATTATTGAACCCGATGCGGCTATTCCTACGGCCTTTATGTTCCCGCTGACATCAAGTTTTGCATCTGCCGCCGATTTTCCTATCGCAACATTTCCGCTGCCGTCAACATTCACTGCAGCCGAACTTCCCGAATACAAGCTGTTATGAGTATGTCCTGCCAGTGATATGTTCTTGAGACTGTTCTCCAAACCTGCCTGCC
>JAEVZU010000103.1 GCA_023392075.1 Bacillota bacterium
GGTAAGCTGCCCACAGTGTCATGTTTTCAAGCTGCCTCACAGGGTATGTGGTGAATGTGGATATTATGATGGCAAACAGGTAGTTAAAGTAGAAGCTAAATAATAATATGTCATTAAAGCAGCAGGAATACTCTTGCTGCTTTTTGATTTTTATTAAAGTCAGTTGCTATTGGCAAAAGCTTTGAACAGTAATTGACTTTGGTAAATAGGTTGTGGAAGAACAAGCTGTGAAGCAGCTTTGTTTTTTCGGAATAATTGTTTATAAACAGGCAAAAGGTATTATGTGTGAAAGACGTTGTAAATATAGAAGCTTGTGCCGAGAAACGGTGAGAGGGTGTTTTCCTTGAGCAAAATTAAAAAAATCGAGATATGCATGGTACAACCCGGCAGTATTGCAGAAGAGGCAGGAATAGAAGCGGGGGACAAGCTGCTGACCATAAATGAAATGCCGATTAAAGATATATTTGACTTCAGATATTACCAGTCTTCCGAAGAACTGCTTCTGGAAATTGAAAAGCCTGACGGGGAGATTTGGGAAATTGAAGTTGAAAAGGACGAAAATGAGGAGTTGGGCCTTGAATTTGAAGATTCACTTATTGATGGCGCAAAAAGCTGTACCAACAAGTGTATTTTTTGTTTTATAGATCAGCTTCCCAGTGGGATGCGTGAAACTGTATATTTTAAGGATGACGATTCCAGGCTTTCCTTTCTCACCGGGAATTATGTGACCCTGACCAATATAAAAAAGGAAGAGCTCCTGAGAATCATACATTACAGGATGTCTCCCATTAATGTTTCGGTACACACCACAAATCCCGATTTGAGAAAATTTATGCTGGGAAACAGGTTTGCCGGGGATGTTCTGCAAAAAATCAAGATGTTGACGGACAATGGAATTGAAGTTAACTGTCAGATAGTATTGTGCAGAAATATTAATGATAATGCAGAGCTTGACAGGACAATTGACGACCTTTCACAGCTGGCTCCGGGTATTAACAGCGTTTCCATAGTTCCAGTGGGCATCAGCAGACACAGGGAAAATCTCTTTGATCTGGTGCCGTTTGATAAGGACAGCAGCTGCAAGGTAATAGAACAGGTACATAAATGGCAGAACAGACTGCTGAAGATAAAGGGATCGCGCTTTGTTTACCTTTCGGACGAATTCTATATAAATGCTGATGTAGAATTGCCAAAATACAAAGATTATGAAGGTTTTCCGCAGATAGAAAACGGTGTGGGTATGGCTGCTTCCTTAAAAAAGGAGGTAAGCGATGCCTTAAGGCACAAAAAGGGCATTACTCAATTGGAGAACAGGCATATAAGTATTGCCACAGGTAGACTTGTCAAAAAAATTATATTACAATTGGTACAAGAAATAATATCCAAATATCCCGGACTTGATGTTAAGGTCTATGATATTGAAAATAATTTTTTTGGCCCGTATGTAACGGTATGCGGTTTGCTGACGGGCCAGGATATTGCCGGGCAGCTTAAAGGCAGGGAGCTGGGACAGGAACTCCTGATCAGCAGGAACATGCTCCGGGCCGGTGAACATGTATTATTGGACGACTACACCGTTGAACAGCTGGAAGCTGATTTGGGCGTTAAAATCCGTATAGTTGACAGCGGCGGAGAAGCATTTGTCAATGCATTGATTGGCAAATAAAGTTAATAATATTGAGGAATAAGTAAATAAAATAATCCAAGTGTTTGCTTGCCT
Organism: Bacillota bacterium; assembly: GCA_023392075.1. GTDB lineage: Bacteria > Bacillota > Clostridia > Acetivibrionales > DSM-1351 > Ruminiclostridium. The sequence goes on from JAEVZU010000103.1 coordinate 1,721, forward strand.
TTGTATAAAATTTATTGGGAGCGTTTTATAAAAGACACGGAGGTGTAAGGTTTGGGAAAACCCGTAGTAGCAGTTGTTGGTAGGCCTAATGTGGGAAAATCAACATTTTTTAACTATCTTGCAGGAAGCAGGATTTCCATTGTAGAAGATACTCCTGGAGTAACCAGAGACAGGATATATACTGAGATTGAATGGAGAAGCAAGAAATTTACCCTTATAGATACAGGTGGAATTGAACCGTATTCAGAGGACATAATAATGCAGCAGATGAAGCGGCAGGCTGAAATTGCCATTGAGACTGCAGATGTTATAATATTCATGGTGGATGCAAAAGAAGGAATGACAGCTACCGACAAGGAAGTGGCCACCATGCTCAGAAAGTCTCAGAAGCCTGTTGTATTGACAGTTAACAAGGTGGACAGGGTGGGAGATCCGCCGCCTGATGTATACGAGTTTTATAACCTTGGAATGGGAGATATGATAGTAATATCTTCTGTTCACGGTTTGGGAATGGGCGACCTGCTGGACGCTGTTTTCGAACATTTTCCGGAAGACATTGACAACGAAGAAGATGCAGATGTTATAAAAGTAGCGGTAGTAGGAAAACCGAATGCCGGAAAATCTTCACTGATAAATTCCATACTTGGAGAGGAAAGGGTTATTGTAAGCAATATACCCGGAACAACCAGGGATGCCATCGATACACATGTGGAAAACAACGGGCAGAAATATACTTTTATTGATACGGCAGGTATCAGGAAGAGAGCAAAGATAAATGAAAGCATTGAAAAGTACAGTACCATCAGATCCTGGACCGCAATAGAGAGGGCTGACGTCTGCCTGATAATGATAGATGCCGAAGACGGTGTTACCGAGCAGGATACAAAAATCGCCGGTTATGCACATCAACAGGGCAAGGCATCTATAATAGTAATAAACAAGTGGGATTTGATTGAAAAGCAGACCGGGACTCTGGAAGAATACAGAAAACAGGTACATGAGAAATTAGGATTCATGACTTATGCACCGGTACTGTTCATATCCGCCAAAACAGGGCAAAGAGTCCATAAAATTTATGAATTGATCAAATTCGTTGCAGATCAGGCTGCCTTCAGAATTTCCACAGGAATGCTTAACGATCTTGTTAATGAAGCAATAGCAATGGTACAGCCGCCGTCTGACAAAGGAAAGAGACTGAAGATTTACTATATGACACAAGTGGGAATCAAACCTCCCTCCTTTGTTGTATTTGTTAACGATTTGGAGCTTTTCCATTATTCGTATGAGAGGTATCTTGAGAATCAATTGAGAAAAAACTTTGGATTCGAAGGTACACCGATCAAGTTTATTCACAGACAACGTGACAAAGAGGAATAAAATTCTTCTTCCGAACATTAAGTTATAAAGCCTGTAATGGCAGAAATGGTGGATGTTTATGGGATTATTTGTAATTAAGTTGATTGCTGTTGTTGTAATAGGGTATCTGCTGGGAAGCCTGAATACTTCACTCATAGTGGGCAAATTTTACGGTACCGATGTCAGAAAGCATGGCAGCGGCAATGCAGGAATGACCAATACCCTCAGAACACTGGGAAAAGCAGCAGCTGTGATGGTTATTGCCGGAGATATATTGAAAGGTGTTTTATCATATCTTATAGGAAATATGCTTGTTAATTCAATACCTGAAACCATAACTCTTGATCTGGCAGGCATCGGTGGAATGGCAGCCGGAATAGCGGCTATAGCAGGACATAACTGGCCGATTTACTTCGGGTTTAAGGGCGGGAAAGGTATACTTACCTCTTTTGCAGTTGTATTGATGATGGATTGGAAGCTTGGACTGATTCTGCTTGGAATATTCGCTGTAATTGTAGCAATTACAAGGTATGTTTCCCTTGGCTCCATAATTGCCTCCGTTGCCTTTCCCATAGGGGCGGCATTAAAGGGAAACAGCATCATATTTGTTGTTTTTTCAGCTGTTTTGGCTGTTTTGGCTGTTGCTAGACATAACGCAAATATCAAAAGACTGCTTAGCGGTTCGGAATCCAAGCTTGGTCATAAGAAAAAAGCCAATGGTTAACCACCTTTATTCGCCACATTGGGATAAAGGATATGGGTTTCATTACATTTTGTGGCCACAAATGTGGCTCATGGAGGTTAAAATGAACAGAAATGTTGCAGTAGTCGGTGCCGGGAGTATGGGTACAGCCATGGCGGTCCTGTTATCGAAAAACGGAAATAATGTAAGCCTCTGGTCTCCGATGAAAGATGAAATTAACATGTTAAAGGCAAATAGGGAGCATGTGACAAGATTGCCGGGAGTAAAAGTTCCGGATAGTGTTGAATTTACTACAGATATCGAACATGCAGTAAAAAATGCAGAAGTTGTTGTGCTTGCAGTTCCATCTCAGACTACCAGACAGAATTGCAAAACACTGGCAGGTCTGATTTCAAAGGATACGGTTGTTGTAACCTGTTCGAAGGGAATAGAGGATGTCAGCTGTAAACTCTTATCGGAAATTATGCAGGAGGAGCTGCCGAATAACAATATAGCGGTTTTGTCGGGGCCAAGCCATGCCGAGGAGATCGGAAGAGATATACCCACAACTGTAGTGGCTGCGTCTGAGAATTTGGAAATAGCAAAATTTTTGCAGGATTTGTTTATGACAGCTAACTTCAGGGTGTATACAAACACTGATGTAATAGGAGTTGAGCTGGGCGGGGCCCTCAAGAACATTATAGCTCTGTGTGCCGGCATATCGGATGGTCTGGGCTTTGGGGACAATACAAAGGCCGCGCTGATGACAAGAGGTATTGCTGAAATTTCCAGGCTTGGTGTGGCAATGGGCGGAAATGCCGATACATTCTCAGGCCTTACGGGAGTGGGGGACCTGATTGTTACCTGTACCAGCATGCACAGCAGAAACAGAAGAGCGGGCATATTGATAGGTCAGGGCAAGTCTGTCCAGGAAGCCCTTGATGAGGTCAATATGGTAGTGGAAGGTGTTGCTACCACAAAACCGGCATATGAGCTTGCCAGAAAGCTGGGCGTGTCAATGCCCATAACCAGTGAAGCCTACAGTATTCTATTTGAAGGCAAGGATCCGAGATATGCGGTCGGAGATCTTATGACCAGGGA
>JAEVZU010000108.1 GCA_023392075.1 Bacillota bacterium
ATACACCCAAACTTAATATTTTTTTCATCTTTGATTTCCTCCTTATAAAATGTAATTTGGTATAGTTACATATTAGCGAGATATCCGTATGTATAAAATATATATAAGTGATATTTTAGTGGTAAAAATGTGTACAATGTATTCTACCCTCTATTGACAATGTACAATACGTTTTTGAGAGGGTATTAACCAATTAAAGTATTTCTATAGTCAGAAGGAGATATTTTGAAAAAATTCCTGAAGGCCTTGCTAAAATAGTTATTGTCACTGTAGCCTAACATCTGGGCTATACTTTGAATCTTTATATTGGGATCTGCTATAAGTTCCCGGGCTTTTTCCATTCTTACCCTGAGTACATATTCGTATATTCCGCAGCCAAATTCATTTTTAAATAATTTCATCAAATATTCCCTGCTTAAAAAGTACTTGTCGGTAAAAAGAGAAATTTTTATATCCTGGTAATAATTATTGTCGATATACTCCTTAATCTCATAAATATTGAGATTGTCATTTTTGATCTGCTTCCTTGCCAGATTGTAAAATAATTCTGTTATATCAAGCAAATACTTTTTAAACTGATCAAAATTGCAGACAGTTTTTGAAAGGTTTTGAAAGTAGGATAAGAGTTCGTTTGCTTCAAACCCCTTGACCATTGAAAAATTGTTTAATAAAAGCAGGAGTTCATCAAATATCCTGTTTGCATCTCTCAGACTGAGATATCCGGCTTGTTCTATCCTGTCGGCAAGTTCATTGACTATTCCCTTGGTATATGACAGGCTTCCGCCTTCAATTGCGTTAAAAATAAGATCCTTTTTCCCCAGCAGGGATACATTTTTTGTGTTCGCGTTTTCCGGCACAACATTTGAACCGCTTTCAATTTTATTCAAAATATTGAAACCGTTTATACTTTTTTCTGCCTCTAAAAACGATTCCTTTAATGAATCTATCCCCTCAAAAAAACCGCCAACACCTGCTATAATTACTAACTCAAATAATTCCTTAAGCTTTTTCCTGGATTTTTGTATCAAATGAAGATAATTGCTGTTCAGTCTTTCACTGCAGTTGTTTTCTAAAGAAATTATTGCTATTATCTCGTTTTCAACCTTGGGATTTATTAGATTGAAACATTCAACCTCATCATTAAACAGCTCATTGATCGCATTTGAAATAGCAAACTGCGTAAGTCCGGTATCTCCGAAGTACTTCTCACTGACTTCCTCATAATTCATTATTCTGAAAATCACTATGGAATAATATTTTTTTCTGCTTCCATCATCTATGATTTCCTTGTAGGTTTCACTCATCTGCCTGCTGATGCTGCCTTCAATGGCAGTAAGATAAACCTTTTCCTTTAAACTGGGCAGGGATAAATTCAGCAGGATATTTTTATCTATATACTGACTCTGTGTTTTTCTTTTATCTGAAATAGCATCAACAGCTTTTGCCAGTGCACTGTTGAGCTCATTTCTCTTAATTGGCTTTAACAGATAATCGATAACCTTGGAGTGTAAAGCCTGACGCGTATACTCGTAATTATCATAGCCGCTGATGACAATAACAGCCAGGTCAGGATATTGGATTTGAACTATACGGAGTAAATCCATACCATCCATACCTGGCATTTTCATATCAACCAAAATGATATCCGGCCTTTTTTCTTCTATTAATCTTACTCCATTTTTCCCATCCCATGCCTCAAAAACCTCATAAATATTTACGCTATTCCAGTCAGCCAAAATCTTTATTGCTTCTCTTGCCGGTTCTTCATCATCAATAATTAAGACTTTATACATACTTATACCCTTACCCGGCATTTTTAATCTTCATGACAAAAATGGCATGGGCTCAGTACCTCCTTGATTAATAATATCTCTCGACCTTATTTCCACCGTCCGGTATAATAAAGCTTATTGTAGTTCCCGTGCTGTCAGATTCAATATTCAAGCTGGACTTTTCCCTATATAACAGGTGCAGTCTGGTATCAAGATTTTTTAAACCGATTGCTTTATTCTCATTCTGTCCACTTTCATTGTCCAAATAAAATCTGATTTGCATAAATCTTTCAGGCGATATTCCCGGCCCGTTGTCACTGACCGAAATCAGTATATCATTACCTTCCAGATATGCTTTAATTATTATAGCTACTGATGTAAAGCTTTTTTCCAGCACGTGCTTTATGGAATTCTCAACAAGAATTTGTATGGATATCTTTGGTATAAGAACATCCAATACACTATCATCCATTTCATATGTTACTGTGAGCCTGTTTCCAAATCTGGCCTTTTGGATAATAAGATAATTATCTATATACTTAATTTCATTTTCAAGTCTGACAAGGTTTTTTCCGTTTATGGTATATCTGAAAGTTGAAGCAAGAGCATCTACCATATCGCTTATATGAAAGGCTTCAATTTTTAAAGCAGTAGTTGATATGGCCTGCAGCGCGTTGTATAGAAAATGAGGATTGAGTTCTGCTTCCAATGCTTTCAATATAGCATTCTTTTCTTCAATCTTTGTTTTGTATTCTTCATTAATTAAATCATTAATTTTGGCTACCATCAGATTGAATTGTATTGTGAGTTCGGCAATTTCATCATTGCCTTCAACCTTTGCCTCCAGGTCAAATTTGCCCTCACTGAAGCTATTCATTTTTTTAGTAAGCTTTTTAACCGGCTTGGTTATTGCGTTGGCTGACAGGACCACCAATATAACCGAGATAACCAGAATTATGCATCCTACAAATATTCCCAATGACCTGTTGGTCTGTGCCGCACTATATATTTTCTTATATGGAATGAGTTTAACCAGCCTGAACTTCAAACTATCTGAAGAGTTGTAAATGGTCAGGTAATTCCTATCTTCACTTTCCCAGTCAAACATATTTGTACCCTGCTTTTGAAGTCTGGCTTTAAAATCCGGCTGGTTAAAGTATTTATAGTTGTCTTTATTGTTGGAATAGAAAGTACTGCCGTCTTCGCCCATGAATATAAGCTGCTCCCCGTCTGTAAGAGAAGTATTCCTTATAATTTCATTCCAGGTACTGTAATTGCAAAAGAAAGATAATATGGCATATGGCTTTTTGTCTACAATATTTTTAATTGCTCTATGATATGCAAAAAAACATTTTTCCTGATTAATTGAATAAGTTCTTTTTTTTGCCATAAAGAGTGATTCAATATAAACATTGTTCTTGCTTTTTATAGTCCTGATATACCAATCTTCGTTAGGAATATCGGTATTATAGGCCTTTCTGACCTTTAGAACCATTCCATCCCCTCTTGTTATGTAATAGTAACAATTTTGCTCAACTATATACAGGCAAATACCTTCAAAATCATTTCGGGAATAAAACATGCTTCGGATATAGTCTTCCAAATAGGCTTCTGCCGATAATTCATCCGTTACCCCCAACAAGGCATTCATGATATTGTCATACTTTATATTCGGCAAGGACACCTGGTTGATATCATTGAAATAGCTCTCAATATTCTTGTTAATCAATGTAAGATTGTTTCTGTTTCCATCAATGATATTCTTAACCGATTCTTTCTCTATTATTTTATAGGAAACAAAAGTCAATGAAATTATTGTAAGTATAATTATTGCAGAAAAAAGAAGTACCAGTTTGTTGGCAAGTTTTTTGAAAAACAAGCATTTTATTTTATTCAATACTATATAAACTATATTTTTCATATGAGTTTACATCCCTCTTTGTCAACGCAGACAAAATACTACCCTCTATTGACAATGTATTGTACATTGTTAATAGAGGGTAGAGTCATTGCAGTTCAAACTTCGGCTGAAACCTTTATGTTTTAACCGGAACGACTCTATAAAAATAAACATCTTTCTACATATTTCCCTTAAATAATATGATATTTCGACAAATTATTCAACTTCAATATCTGCCCATATGTATTTTTTCATTGAAGTCAGAAGTGGTCAGAAGTTGCCTATCCCTTGACTGCACCGGCTGTAACACCTTTAACAATATTTTTCTGCATTAATATAAAGAATAAAATTGATGGTATCACAGCAAGAACAATAGCCGTCATTGTATACTGCCAATCCGTTACATACTGTCCAATAAAGGTATATGCAGCAAGCGTCAGGGTTTTTGACTCCTTTGCCCCGTTAAGGAATATCAGCGGCAAAAGGAAATCATTCCATACCCACATTACGTCTATAATAATAATTGTACTTGTAATAGGCTTCAGTAATGGGAATATTATGGAATAAAACATCCTTAGTGTTGATGCTCCGTCGACTACGGCACTTTCATCAATTTCTTTCGGAATGCTTTTAACAAAACCATGGTACATAAATATTGCGGTAGGTGCTGCAAAACCCCAGTATAGTGTACCTAATCCCCAGATATTATTTGGTATTTTAATAATATTTAAAAACTTTATCAATGTAATCATAATTGTCTGAAAAGGAATCAGCATTGGCGAAATACAAAAAATATATATCACCCAGCTCAATCTGGTCTTTGTTCTGGACAGCATAAATCCG
>JAEVZU010000142.1 GCA_023392075.1 Bacillota bacterium
AAAGATGAATCTCCTTCATAGGGTGTATAGTTGTTAATGATAAAATCCCTTACATCTATTTCTTCACACCAGTTGCCGCTCTTAAAATTTCTCCATGCTTCCATGAAAATCACCTCTTTGTTTAAAATATTATTTCAGTTAATTAGTATGAATAGTATGAGCAAAACTGTTATGTGTTATTTATACCACAAAAGAGAGGTCTAAACCAGAAATTTTTGCAAGAAATAATTAACAAACCCTCACAAGCCTCTGATCATGCGGATTATAAAATTGAAAAAAGTTTATTGTATACAAGATTTACTTGGTTCCCTTTAATTTTTCAGTGATAAATTTGTCGGCAAAACTTTTACTGAAAGGCAGCTCTATACGGGTACTGCCTGAAACCAAAACGGTTTTTGTCCTGCCATCCTTTTGTTCGGTAATAACCCTGGCCTCCTTCACACTGACAGTATGCTGCCTGCCGAACAAATCAAGGGTTGCTGTTCCGTTATTTACATTAAAGCTCGGCAGGTTCATATATATTATTACCCCGATTGCAATTACCGCCGCCAGAACCGCGAGCTTAAGTATACTTTTCGCGACCTTTGCAATAATCAATATTATCACAGCCACAACTATTACGGGTATTAAAAATGATGTGTCCAAAACTCCAAGTCCTTTAAGTAATTCCATACCTTATCCCTCCAAAATTGTATATTCTCTCACATCATAATCAAGAAAATTTTTCCTGTCAATACGGCATTGTTTCCGGATATGATTTCCTTCATATTTCCCGCCAGTTTGGAGGGAATCGGCACCGGATGCTCTATCACAGATCCAGGTACATTTCGCTATCTCTTATAAAACCATCGGCCGTGTATTTTTCTATTCCGTTTGCATACCCCGCCAGGCCGACCGGAATTCCGCTTAGCTGCCCACTGCTTTGATAACTGTCGGATAGCAATAGCTTAATAAATTCAAAAGCCTTCTACTTATGACTGGACTTATGTTAATATTAAGTATAGCAACAAATGTGACATACATGAATTTATACGTAAAAGAAAGCAGGATTTATTTGAAATGAAACGCATTTTAATCATTGACGATGATATATATATTGGAAATATGTTGGAGGAAGTGCTGGCAAAAGAGGGTTACGCAGTATTGCGGGCATATTCCGGAACAGAAGCGTTGCTTGTCCTTTCAATGCAGAAGCCTGATTTGATATTGTTGGATTTGATGCTGCCCGGGTTATCAGGCGAGGAAGTATTACCCAAAATCAAGGGCATTCCTGTGATTGTTGTCAGCGCAAAGAGCGATGTTAATAACAAAGTTAATCTATTGCTTGGCGGAGCAGCCGACTATATAACAAAGCCTTTTGATATGAAGGAACTGCTTGCCCGGATTGTTGTCGGATTTCGAAACGCTGTTGCCCCGGCAAACTCAATTCTGTATTTCTCTGACATTCAGCTTGATGCCGCCTTGCATAAGGTTTTTGTTATGGAAAATGAAGTACAGCTGACACGGACCGAATATGCCATCTTAAAGCTTCTTATGAAAAATCCTGCACAGGTTATCACAAAATCGCTGCTCCTTGATCGTATCAGTCAAGACACTCCTGACTGTACAGAAAGTTCTTTAAAAATGCACATAAGCCATCTGCGGAAGAAATTGCGGGACGTATCTAGCAAAGATTACATTGAAGCGGTATGGGGTATAGGTTTTAAGCTGAAAGCAGGATAAATATTTACTGTATCTTTACTCTTTTCTTTACTGTTTTCACCACCCCTGTCGGGTAGAATGTCAGCATCAGGCATGAGTTCATGCATAAAAGGAGGCTATATTATGGATTATGTTCTAACAACCAATGCTTTATGTAAGCAATACGGTAATTTTAAAGCATTGAACGGACTTTCCATGCACGTTCCCGAAGGAGCAATCTACGGCTTCGTTGGTAAAAATGGCGCTGGCAAAACGACTCTGATACGACTGGCTTGCGGACTGCAAATACCCACATCCGGCAGTTATTCGTTGTATGGCATATCCAACCATAAACAGGGGATTGTAAAATCCCGCAGAAGGATGGGTGCGGTGGTGGAAACACCGTCCATTTATCTTGATATGACTGCCGGGGAAAACCTCAAGGAGCAATACAGAGTTCTTGGCCTGCCCTCTTTTGAAGGGATCCCTGAACTTTTGGAGCTGGTAGGTCTATCACAAACAGTAAAAAAGAAAGCAAAAAACTTCTCGCTTGGCATGAAACAGCGTTTAGGCATAGCGGTTGCCCTCTGCGGTGATCCTGATTTCCTTGTGCTGGACGAGCCTGTCAACGGACTTGATCCCCAGGGCATTATTGAAATGCGGGAACTGATTTTGAAGCTCAATCGTGAACAGCAGATAACATTCCTCATTTCCAGCCACATTCTTAATGAACTTTCCAAACTGGCAACACATTACGGCTTTATTGACGGCGGGCGCATGGTGAAGGAAATCAGTGCTGAGGAGCTCGAAGCGGCTTGCCGAAAATGTATGCGTGTGGAGGTTTCATCCACAAAAGCTCTTGCGCGTGTGCTTGATGGGATGAAAATAGAGTATAAAATCATTTCGGATATTATTGCGGATGTATTCGCAAAGGTAAACATCTCTCATCTCACACTGGCATTATCAAAGGAAAATTGCGAGGTCATATCGGTGCAGGAACGGGACGAAAGCCTTGAGAACTATTATGTCGGCATTGTGGGAGGTGGCAGAAATGCATAATCTTTTATCTTCTGGCTTTCATCGACTTTGGAAAGATAAGGCCTTTTGGATTGGTATGTTTGTCATGCTGGCAATTTCTGCCGGTACGATGCTGAGTTTTTCCCGGAAGTCTGCCGCTATGTTGGCAGAGGGATATACTCGGACGCTTGATGACTATTATTTTAATTTGGCCCCTGTGGTCGGCCTGTTCTGCGCCATCTTTGCAGCTCTGTTTATCGGAACGGAACACAGCGAGGGTACAATGCGGAATAAGCTTATTGTGGGGCGCACGCGCACAGAAATCTATCTGTCAAATTTTTTCATCTGTTTTGTTGCAGGAATGTGCTTTGTAGCAGTATGGCTGGCCGGAGGGCTTGTTGGCCTTCCATTTTGGGGTCTTTGGAGTATTGGTATACAGGGATTATTGCTATACGCGCTGGTCGCCATTTTCTTTACTGCGGCATTTACAGGCATATTTACACTGCTTTGCATGCTTTCCTCAAACAAAGCAATTACAGCTGTCCTTGCAATTCTGCTGGCACTTGGCTTATTGGTGACAGCTTCTATGATTTATAACAGCCTTTGCGTGCCGGAGTTCAGCAGTGGCGTTGTAATCACAAAAGAAGGCATGCAGATGGCAGACCCAACACCAAACCCGAATTACGTTAGTGGAATGAAACGGACAATCTATCAGTTTATCCTTGACTGCTTGCCTAGCGGTCAGGGGATTCTTATGGCAAACCTCGAATTGGGCCGTCCTCTCCTGTCACTTACAGCCTCTGTGTTACTCTCGCTCATTACCACAATTACAGGTGTCCGGGTATTTTACAAAAAAGATTTGAAGTAATTACTATCTGCTGAAAGCCGAATTTGGTAACGGAGGTGGCCAAGATGTTCCCTTGGATTTTGTGCGGTGTTTTGTCGGTGGCTGTCACCCTGCTTGTTTTGAAGATACTTCTCTTGCATAAAAGCATGGATGAAATTTGCGTGGAATTCAATGAGCGGCTTTCTGTCGATACCAACACTCTCATTTCCACCACCTCCTCCGATGCTCATACAAAGCGTTTAGCCTCTGAAATCAATACACAGCTGCGCCTGCTCCGCAGTCAGCGCAGGCGTTATCTGACCGGAGATCAGGAACTGAAGGAAGCGGTAACAAACATATCCCACGATCTCCGGACTCCTCTGACAGCAATTTGCGGTTATCTGGATTTGCTGGAAAATGAAGAAAAGAACGAAGCTGTAACACGTTATTTATCATTTATTACAAATAGAACTGATGCCCTGAAGCAGCTTACAGAAGAATTATTCAGTTATTCTCTTATCCTTTCTGCGCGGGATAATATGAAATTTGAAATGATAAATGTTAACGCGGTATTGGAGGAAAGTATTGCTGCCTTTTATCCTGCTTTGCTGGAGCGCGGCATTACCCCGGACATTCAAATGCCGCAACAGCAAATTAAGCGTCAGCTTGATAAGGCTGCTCTTTCAAGGGTATTCAGCAATATTTTAAATAACGCTCTGAAGTACAGCGACGGTGATTTGGATGTGCAGCTCCGGGATAATGGCGATATAATATTTATAAATACAGCGGCTGATTTGGACAAAGTACAGGTAGGTAAACTTTTCAGCCGCTTTTTCACAGTTGAAGCCGCAAGAAATTCCACCGGCCTGGGGCTTTCAATTTCAAAGACACTGGTCGAACAAATGAAAGGCAATATAACCGCTCAATACCTTAATAAAAAGTTAAGTATTTGTATTCGGTTCCCCTTTGCACTTTATTAAAAATGCTGAATCACTGCTTGGTTTTAATAAACTTCTGGTACTTCAGCGGCTCCCCCTTTTCCCATGGCCTGTATTCGTTTGCAAAATCAACTCTGAATTTATAAGTCGGATGGTCATAGTTCCACAGCATGTATATATATCCCGGCTCAGGCATGGCCAGACTCTGTTGATGCATTTTGACAGTTGCGGTTGCAGTAGAAAAATTATTCTTTGTCAGCTCAAGTTCAAATCTGTCCGCTTCGGTTTCTATACTTCTTGAGTAGGCATTCATAACCGGTGAAGTGACAAAAAGCATTACATTTATCATCAGCATAATAAGCGGCAAAGCGGCAATGTCGGATAACTTTCCGAAACCCCAGCTTCCGTTTGACTTTTCAAGAAACCTGTTTGAGAGTCTATATACAAGGTATAGAATCAGAATGCTTCCAAACCCGCCTAAAACTATTGACTTCCACACGTGACCCATCAAATAGTGTCCCATCTCATGGGCCACTACCCCTAAAGTCTCATCGGTATTCAAATAATTAATTGTAGTATCCCATAACACTATTCTTTTTGTATTGAATACACCTGTCATAAAGGCATTCATCTGGTTGGTCTCTTTGCTTTTGTCCACCTGCAGCACCTGGCAATTTTCTATATTTGTTTTTGCAAGCAGATTATCGATTTTATTTGAAAGCTGAGTATCTTCAACCTGTTTATATTCATTAAAAATCGGATCGATCACCACAGGCTGTACATAGGAGCCTATGATCAGGTATGGGATTGAAACCAGTCCAAGATACAGCCACCAGCGTTTTGGGGATTTCCTTATTATGAGAAAAGGTACCCATATTATTACCGCCGTTATAACAGTATTGATCACAAAGCTTTTTATCAAATCGATTGTCCATTGTGCCAATGTCTGATTGGAAAGGCCGTAGCGGTGCATTCTGAAAAAACCGGTATATACATCCAGAGGTAAATATATAAGAGTTTCTATAAGTGAGTACAATATGAAATATAATATTATCATGGACACCCAGCGCTTTGTCCTTCGCGAAGCCCAATTTCTGAGCCCTGCAGACAGTTTTGAGAAAAGAAAAAAAGCAGGTACTGCAAAACCTAAAAACAGCCTCAGCAACCAGGTGGTAACCTTGCTTTTCTGGAAATCAAAGGCCTCCTGCGAAGGCTTTGAAACCGACACTATATCCGGAACTGCAACAGATACCTTGTCCGGATATGTATTCATTATATTTTTGTTATTGATACTTTCAGATATGATTACTGCAAAAACAAACACTGTAAAAACAGCAAGAAATATTAAAATAGATCTGTGAATTTCCTTCTTCAACAAACTCAACTCCCTTTATTTTATTACTATCATTCACTTTATAAAACAGCAGTATTTAAGCCATAAGGCCATTATCCAGCTGTCCTTTTTAATTATATGATAGACTCAAAACAATTAGGAGTATTTTATACCTTTTGCAAACACAGTTTCAATATTCAGGTCCTTATCGCATATTACACAGTCGGCATCCTTGCCTGTTTCCAGACTGCCTTTCTGCTTGTTTATCTTAAGCACACCGGCTGAATTTTTTGTAACAAGGGATATGGCTGTCTCAATAGGGATTCCTTTCTCTTTTATGGCTATTTTAAGCTCATCAAAGAGTATTTTGGTGGTAGCAGTATCTGAGGATATCACATTTCCCATTCCATCAAAAACAGGAACACTGCCGTATGCGTCAGAGCTCATTGTAACCCGGCTTATATCCGCTCCGGTATCCACAAGCTTCTTAAGCGCGTCATAGCTGGCAACGCAATCGGGGTCTTCCTTGCTGGGAATAAAACCTGCCGTGAGATCTATATATCCGCCTTTTTGCAGATAGCTGCAAGCCTGTTCGAAAAGCATGCCTGTTCTGTTTACATGAGTGGGAAGAAAATGGGATACTGGTATCAGCGTTTCATTCATCATCCTGAATAAATATTCCAGCCCGGTTTCACCCAGGCCCATATGAAAATGGACCAGGCCTGCCTTTCCGGATATCAGTGCACCGTTTCTCGTTTGAGCAGCTATTCTGGCAATTTCGTCAAAAGTAGGCTGAAACGTTCTGTGATCTTCAAGGCAAAGCTCTCCCACACCTATTATCTTGTCCACAAAAACAATATCCTTTTGAATACTTCCGGTCAAAGTCACAACAGGTACCTGATAGGAACCTGTGTACATATAAGTGGACAGGCCGCCGGCTTCCAGCTGCTTTGCCTGGGCATACAAGTTTTCAATGCTTCTGGTTACGCCGTCGGCGCCCAAAACTCCAACCACCGTGGTAACTCCGGTCTTAAGGATATCCTCTGCTTTCGCGGACGGTGTCCTTGTAGAAAAACCGCCTTCTCCTCCTCCTCCGGCAATGTGAACATGCAAATCTATAAAACCCGGCAGAATAAGCTTATTGCTGCAGTCAAAAACTTCAACGTCATCCAGTGCCGATGGATCAATTGAGTTCTTGATTGCAGCAATTTTATCAAAGCAAAACAGTATATCCTTTTTCCCCAGAAAATCCGGTGAATAGATTGAAGCTTCTTTAAGCAGTGTGAACATATATCCTCCATACCACAGGACTCAAAATTATCTTTTCCAGTACATAAGATGTGTAAAAAGATTAAAATTCTGAAAAGCCATCCCCATCTTTTGCCTTAGCTTGTTTATATCATTCCTTTTATCCGTAATATTGATACCTTCAAAACTAATTTCTCCGTCAGTCATATGTTAGAGCCTGTTTACAGATATTAAAAGTTCTTGTAAAACAAAAATGACCTTGAAGTCCACTGATTACAAGGACTTTAAGGTCATACTAATTGCTTTGAAGAGGCGAGGCATTACCTCGTTATATTATTTTTGATAAAAATTCTTTAGTCCTGGTATTTTTAGGATTTGAAAAAATTTCTTCCGGTGTATTTTCCTCAAGAATCCTTCCTTCATCCATAAACAGAACTCTTGTAGCAACCTCTCTTGCAAACCCCATTTCATGAGTCACAATAACCATAGTCATTCCTTCATCCGCAAGTTGCCTGATAAGCTCAAGAACCTCGCCGACCATCTCCGGGTCAAGTGCGGAAGTAGGTTCATCAAACAGAATAACTTTGGGGTTCATGGCAAGTGCACGCACTATTGCTATTCTTTGTTTCTGACCACCTGAAAGAGTAGAGGGATACGCATTCGCTTTATCTTCAAGTCCGATTCTTTTCAGTAAACGAATGGCGTTTTCTTTAGCATCCGCTTTTATCCTTTCACGGGAAGTGTTAATTTCATACAAGGCTTTCTTATTTTTAGCAAATATGTTTCCAAACTTTATAAAGAAATTACTGCATTTCTTCACGCGTAGATCATGTACTTCTGTATTTACAGGTGCAAGCATTATATTGTCTATAACAGTCTTATTACTGAACAGGTTGAATTGTTGAAAAACCATTCCCATGCGCCGGCGGTGAATATTAATATCAACTTTCATATCAGCAATATCAACACCTTCAAATATAATAGCACCGCTTGTAGGATCTTCCATGCAGTTAAGGCAGCGAAGAAAGGTGCTTTTGCCGCTTCCGGACGGGCCGATGACAGCAACCTTTTCGCCTTCTTTGATGGTAACTTTAATATCTTTTAAAACCTTAAGGTTACCGTAGCTTTTACTTAGGTTAATTACGTCTATCACTCTTTCTTAGCCTCCTTTCCATTACTTTTATAAGCGATGCAATTATTATAACTAAAACAATATAAATGAACGCCATCACAAGGTATGGAACCATAAACTCATAACTGTTTGTACCTATATAATTAAATGCAACGTACAGATCGGCTGCACCAACAAAGCTTACAACAGAAGTTTCCTTTATAAGGGCTATAAATTCATTCCCCAGAGTAGGAAGTATATTTTTAACTGCCTGTGGGACAACTATTTTGAGCATAGTAACCCTATAGCTCAGACCGAGAGCACGGCCCGCTTCCATCTGTCCAGGGTCTACGGACATTATACCGCCCCTCATTATTTCTGAAACGTAGGCACCGCTATTTAATCCAAATACCAGCACACACACATTAAGTGCAGGTATATTTATGCCTATTAACGGCAATATAACATAATATGCAACCAGAAGCTGCACAACTACCGGTGTGCCTCTGAACAATCCAACATAAAAATTACATATGCTATCCAGTATTTTAGGCAATCTTTTGTATTTGGGCAATACTTTAACAATAGCTATTAGTGTTCCAACGATAATTCCTATGGCAAGCCCGACAACTGCGATAACAAGTGTGTTTTTCAGCCCCACCAGAACTTTTGTATAGCCATTATTCTCATAAAATATTTCCCAGAATTTCATTATCTTTTTATCAAAATTTCCCATATTCGTCCCTTATAAAATGTAATGCACAAATACCTTACAGAGCATTGTAAAAATTATATTCAATCAGTTAAGTTCATTAATTGCTTTTGTAATGCTCTGAGCGGGAGCCTCATCGATAATTACATAATTGATGTTTCCGTTAAGCATATCCTGAACTGCCAGAGAACCTGATTTATAGCCTACGGATTTAACCTTATACCCTTCAAAACCCCAATCTTTATCGCCTTCAACATAGAATTGTCCTGTTGTACCTGTCTGGACACCGATCTTTGTGTCACTCTTCAGCTCTTTAAGAATGGTTTCTACATCCTCTTTTGTTTTGCAATTGTCGAAGGTTGTATCCGATTCCTTGACAATAACTCTTTGAGCAGCACTATAGTATTTGTCCGAAAATTGTACATACTCTTTCCTGTCCTCTTTTATTGTAAGGCCAGCCATTGCTATGTCCGCTTTGCCCTGCCCTACGGAAAGGCAAACAGCATCGAAATCCATATTGTTAATAACAAGCTCTTTTCCAAGATACTTGGCAAGACGAGCCGCAATTTCCATGTCTATACCGTAATATTTATCACCCTTGGTATATTCAAAAGGCTCAAATGCTGCATTTGTAGCTACAACAAGCTGATCCTTGCTGCTGTCAAGCTTGGCAGACGTAACCGCCTCAGGCGTACCGCTGCCAAAGTAATTGCTGCATATTTTATCAAAAGTTCCGTCTTTTTTAATAGATGCAATAAATTCATTTGCTTTTGAAAGCAGTTCCGGTTGGTTCTTATCTACACCGTAAGCATATTCCTCTTCGGTTAATGAAACATTTATAACTTTAACCTTGGAACTACTGTTGGCTGACCCGCAGCCTGCAAGCGCAAAGCTGCATAACATCAACATTGCAATTGCTAATGAAACTATTTTTTTCATGATAAATCCCCCACTAAATCTTTTATTAACTTAAACATTTTATTCTCTTGTTTGCATTAATATACATTATCGCATCTAAGTATATTTGTCAATATTAAGAACCTTCAGCAAAGGCTGAGAACCTTGGAGTCCAAGCTTCTTCCATTATATGTTGACAGCTGTGTTCACGCAAGTAATTATTAATAAATATACATTTGACACTATTTTATTTTATCAGTTATATTTTTATATGTTGCTTCCTGGACGAATTTATCAATAGAACCATCCTTCATCATTCTGTCCAGAGATCTGTCAATTAATTTTAGAAGTTCTGAATTTCCTTTTTTTACTGCAATTGCAAATTCTCCTGTTTCCTCCTTAACCTGCACCTTTGATACAGTCAGATCATTGTAATTCTTTACATAACCGTTTGCAACCGGCAGTTCAACTATTAATGCATCTATCTTTTTATTTTTCAAATCCATTACAAGATCAGGAATTTTTCCAAGTGTAACAAGTTCTGCATGCTTTATCTGCTCTTTTGCTATTTTTTCCTGAACCGTTCCAAGCTGGGCACCGACCTTTTTACCGTCAAGGTCTGTTATACTCTTTATTTTGTCCTTGTCTGGAGCTCTAACTAATACACCCTGTGCTGATTCATAATAAATCCTGGAGAAATCCACGGCTTTTTTTCGTTCTTCATCAGGATTCATTCCAGATATTATTATATCCACCTTATCTGTATTAAGTGCTTCTAAAAGTCCGTCAAATCCCATGTCAACAATTTTAAGCTGTACTCCCAGATCCTTGGAAATTTCCTGCGCTATGGATATATCAACTCCTGCTATGTTATCTTTTCCATTAACTAAAGTATGATATTCATACGGAGCATGCTCAGCACTTGTGCCAATTACAAGCTCTCCGCTTTTTTCAATTCTTTTCATGGTGGTATCGTCTCCGCAAGCTGCGACTGATATGCCGATAGCTGCAGTCATAGCAAGACATAATACCTTTTTCAAAGTTCCTTTCATTGCTTATTAACCCCCTGTAATTCATTTTCAAGTACGCCTCCGCGGAGGCTGTAATCAGCAAGAGATTCATATCTCCCTGATCTATAGTCTGTAATTTATAATCCATATGTTACATTATGAAAGATAATACATAAAAATTCAATATCGTACATAAATACTTTGTTGAATAATGTCTGTTTTGTTCATTACTGTAACCTATTAACTAATTAAATTGTTGAATTATATCGTTTACAATCTGAGGAAATATCTTTAAATTACATTCTTTTCAGAACTTTTAGCGTAACATAAATGTAAACCATTTTTTCTTAAAAAATGGTAATTTATCTTAAACTGCATTCGTAGAATGTATATATCGACTTAATTAATTTTCAAGGGTGGGCAAAATGATGGGGAAACGAATTTTATGTACTGTTACTTTGGTTCTGGCTCTTATTTTTCAGAGTTCGGCCGTAAGCTTTGCCGAAAATAATCCGGTACCGCAGGAAAAGATTTTTGAAGCAACAGTACCGGACATTGTACAGGAACAACAAAATCAGTTAAGTGAAGAGGAAATTCGAAGTCAGCTGGAGCAGTTGAGAAAAGACCAGGAACAGTTGAAAAGGGAGCAGGAGCAGTTAAAAATCAATCAGGAACAACTAAGCAAAGATCAGGAGCAGTTTAAAATCAGGCAGGAACAACTAAAAAAAGACCAGGAGCAATTAAAGAAAGACCAGGAACAGTTAAAAAATGGGCAGGAACAGTTAAAGAAGGAACGTGAGAAGCTGGAGGGTCAGGATAAACGCAAGAAACTTAATACCGAGCTTACCGGCATTACATATTTGAAATATATTAAGGAACTGGGATACTATAAAGCCGCCTCAAAAGATGAAAGGCTTAATACGAGAAACGCCCTGCTGCTCTTCCAGAGCGATCATAATATGAGTCTCTCCGGAGTATGGGACAACGCTACAAAAGAAATGCTTATCAACAGACTGGTAAGCAATGAGTTCTCTTATGCAGACAAAATCACCGATGTTCCCACAAACGGCAAGTGGATTTCAGTAAACAAAACAAAACGAATCTTAACCTTATACGAAGGCAGGAAGGTTATAAAAAAATATCCTGTAGCTGTTGGAAATCCTCATACCTTGACAAAATCCGGCAAATTCACTATCAACAATAAAATCATAGATCCGGACTGGGGCGGAGGCGGCTTTGCCGATCCTGTAAAGGGCGGTACCCCCGAAAATCCTCTTGGCAGCCGCTGGCTGGGCATTAATAGAACAGACGGCTCCTACGGAATCCATGGAACAAATTCCTTCTACTCAATAGGAAAGTTTATCTCGCATGGATGTATCAGAATGCAGAATTACTGCGTCGAAGAGCTATTTCCCCTTGTGCCCGTGAAGGCCCCTGTCTGGGTTGGAACCGAAGCTGAGTTGAAAGCCTGGGGTATTACTCAGAATGCGTTTAGTGGAAATTAACTTATAAAACATTGCTTGAAACTGTCTTTTTGAATATAGAAGAGATATCGACTGTACTTTGTATGATTGACAGCATTACAGTAGCTTGTACTACTACATTTATACAGGTGATTGCTTAGCAGGATTTTTATTGTGCAGGTCTGACGGCCTGCTTTTTTTATAAAAAAGTGTTAAGACTGTACAAATGAGAAAAAATCTCACTGTTTTATTGTAAGTTGTATACTTAAGTGTCATACTGGATAAAATGATATTATATATGAGATTTAATTTCTCACTGGAGGTTTTATATGTTGTGCCAATTTACATTTGAAAATTTTAAATCTTTAAAAATGAAGCATTTTTGGATCTCTGTGCGGAACCTATAAGTGATAACCCTGACAGTCTTATAATTGACAAAAAAGATGGCGAAAAATTTTTGCCTGTTGTTTCAATCTACGGCCCAAATGGAGGCGGTAAATCCACAGTTTTAGAGGCTTTAGGTTTTTTAAGAGATACATTAATAAAACCTGTTATAGCCTCCAAGATTAATGAAGATATTTCACCTGAGGAAAAGCAAATTTTAATTAAATTAATTACAGAAACAACTAAAGAAAAATATCATAAATTTGATAAATCGTGTGGACTCCGCCCTATCAGATTTGAGATAATGTTTAGAGCTAAAGGTACTGAGTATCAGTATGAAATATCTATTTTAAGAAATGAAATAATTAAAGAAAATTTGTACTATAGAATAATCGGAGAAAAAAATGTAATTATTGTCTATGAACGCACAGAAGAAGAATGTATAGTTGGTGAAGACATTGAATTTGTTTCAGTCGAAAAGCTAAAAAATTCTCTTCCTCTTCTTTCACATATTGCAAATTCCTATGATGTTGGTGTGATTGACAACGCTTTATCTTGGTTTTTTTCTATGAACTTTATTGATTATGATAAACCCACTTATGATAAGCAGGTTATAATTCCAAAGCAAGGCAAGAGACGAGATTTATTTTTTACAATGCTAAAGGAAATGGATATCAATATTTCGGATTTAAGAATTGAAGAAGATGCCGATGGCAAGATAAAGGATATTTTTACCAAACATATTATTAACGGAGAAGAGATCGAGCTTCCACTTGAAGAAGAATCCAGCGGTACAAGGAAAATTTTTAGCTGTTTGGCAAGAATAAATGATTGTTTGCAGGAAGGCGAAGTATTAATAGCTGATGAACTTGATGCTAAACTCCATCCTAAAATACTAAGATTTATAATAGAGCTTTTTACCAACCCACAAAGTAATAATGAAGGTGCGCAATTACTGGTTACCTCCCATGACATGGTCAATATGAATCCAGAAGTTTTCAGAAGAGACGAGCTGTGGTTTTGTGCATTAAATCCAAATAATGCTTCCAAACTTTACTCATTGATTTCTTTTAAGGAAGAAAATGGAAAACCACCTCGAAAAGATGCAATATATGGGAAACGGTACTTGGAAGGCAAGTATGGTGCAGACCCATACATCAAAAAAGGATTAAATTGGGGGGCTGAGATATGAGTTTAAAGCCGAAAAAAGCCAGTGAAATAAAAAGAGATCAGCAAAAGCTTAATGACAAAATGGAAAAAAAGAAAAAAGTTTTATTGGATGATTTACCCCCCTATATGTTTATCATCAGTGAAGGTACTAAAACAGAGGTTGTATATATTAAAGGGTTTGTTGATGCGATAAACCTAAAATACTCCACTTTTTCAACAGGAAAAAGAATACAGGTAGAAGGCACAGGTAGAAACTGCCGGAGTTTACTTGCTTATGCAAGAAAGAAAGTTGTAAAGGTAATACCTCAAGCCACAGTTGTTTGGTTGATGTACGATAAGGATGACTTTCCATACGATAATTTCGATAATACTCAATTCAGTGCAGAGCAACGCGATGATTTAAGAAAGTATAAGGTCGCATGGTCTAACGAAAGCCTTGAACTATGGTTTGTCCTACATTTTCAAGAATTAAATGTGAATATTGGTAGAGATAAGTACATAGAAATTCTTGAAGAAAAATGCAATTATCAAAAAAATGATCCCCAACTATTTGAATTGCTGAGAGCACATACCAACATAGCAATTTCGCAAGCCAAAAAACAATATGGAGAATATGACACTGATACGCCACCATCACAACGTTGCCCAGCAACCAGAGTTTTTGAACTTGTGGAAGAGCTCAAAAATTTTTTATAGGATATATACTTCACTCTTAGTGATAGACCATTTATTTAAATGCTTACCCCAGGAAAGAAATAACTCCTCCTCCCTGCCGTTACATTCCTTCCAATGCAATTAAATTGTCAACATTTACGCACTGTAAAACCCATTAATATGTGTTAATATTTATATTGAATTTTAAATTCCGCTATGGTAAAATACACAATACGAGAACAAATGTCATTCTATGGCGGACAAATTTGTTGAAACTTTATAAAAGTCTATCATATTATATTATAAATAAAGAAAATTGGATTGGGGGCATATAAGTAATGTCAAAGTTAAAAGTGGGTATTATTGGTGGAACCGGTATGGTAGGACAGAGATTTATATCTCTTCTTGAAAGCCATCCATGGTTTGAGGTCGTTTCCATAGCAGCAAGTGCGAACTCAGCGGGAAAAACATATGAGCAAGCCGTGGGCAGCAGATGGAAGATGTCAGCTCCAATGCCTGAAAGCGTTAAAAATATTGTTGTCAGGGATGCTACAGAGCATGTAAAGGAAATATGTGCTGAAGTTGATTTCGTTTTCAGTGCGGTTGATATGAAAAAAGATGAAATCAAAAAGCTCGAGGAGGAATATGCCAAAAACGAAACTCCCGTTGTTTCCAACAACTCCGCTCACAGATGGACACCTGATGTTCCCATGCTGATTCCTGAAATAAACTCCGAGCATGTCAAGGTAATTGACAGCCAGAGAAAAAGACTGGGAACCAAAAACGGCTTTATTGCCGTTAAGCCTAATTGCTCCATTCAGAGCTATGTCCCTGCTCTGGCTCCACTTATGAAATTCGGTATAAAAAATGTAGTTGCATGTACTTATCAAGCCATTTCAGGTGCAGGAAAAAACTTCTCGGATTGGCCTGAAATGCTTGACAATGTTATTCCATATATCGGCGGTGAGGAAGAAAAGAGCGAGCAGGAACCTTTAAAAATCTGGGGTTCGGTACAGAACGGTGAAATTGTTGAAGCAGCCTCTCCGCTTATTACAACCCAGTGTATAAGAGTTCCTGTAACAGACGGTCATCTGGCTGCAGTATTTGTTTCCTTTGAAAATAAACCTTCCAAAGAAGAAATACTTAAACTCTGGGAAAATTACAGCGGAGAACCTCAGTCGCTGCAATTGCCAAGTGCTCCAAAGCAATTTGTAAAATATTTTGAAGAGGACAACAGACCCCAGACAAAGCTTGACAGAGATATTGAAAACGGTATGGGCATTACTGCCGGCAGATTGCGTGAAGATAATTTATACGATTACAAATTTGTCTGTCTCTCCCACAATACCGTCAGAGGTGCCGCCGGCGGAGCCGTCCTCATGGCCGAGTACCTGAAAGCAAAAGGGTATATTCAAGCAAAATAATATTGATTAATAGATTGTTAATTTTAATATTCTGATAAAATCCTCCTTAATATTGAATTAACATGTAATTAAAATCCGTAAAAATGCCGATAAAAACCTAAGAGCTGGTAGGTGAAACTATTCAGTTTCCTGGGTATTTAGTCCGGCTTTTTTTATTTTTACATATAGTGTATAATTTATTATGTTAATGTTCATCAACATACCAATGAATCTGCCCAATGTTATAGATTATATAACAGGGATCAATACACATAAGGAGAACCAATATGAGCATAAAACCCGACTTTGCAGGTCAGTATTCATCCATTCAGGGTGAACTCTTAATATGTGAAGGCGATAGAACCTCCTCTATTGTTTTATTACTTAAAGGTAAAATCGATGTTTTCTTATCACCTTTTGATGATATTTTTAACAATAACCAATTACTTATATCGAGAAGCTGCCGATTATTTACACTGGAACAGAATACTTTTTTAAGCATCAACGATGTTATAAGGAACGGCCAGAATTCCTTCAGCCTGCTGGCAAGAGATGCCTGTACCCTATACGGGTTCCCTGCAAATTCACCAGCAGGAATTAGAAATATAATATCTACACAGAAGGATTATTCAGCTTATCTGGTTTCTTCACTGGCAACCTTGATTGATTTGAGCTATAACTCCTACCAGAAGCTGCTTCCTATCTGTCATAATATCAATGCTCTCACCCAGAATTTAATGACCTATTACTGGGCTATTAAAGACAAGTTTTATTTCAGCTATGCTCCGGATATTGAATTACTTAATTCGTATCAGAGTATTTATGAGAACCTTAAACAGGATGGCTACAGATTTTTCCCGCTTGATCAGGATTTTGTCTTTACCCGTGATTTGGCAGATACGGTAACTGATTCGCCTGAACTTGATATTTCAAGCATTGAATACTTCTCAAGGTTGTTAAACGTTACGCTGGACAACCGCAAAACTTTCTTTAACAGTGACAGTTTTGTATGTGAATACCATATTCAAAAGGGCTCTGAAGTATTGGATACCATAATAGCCGAAATAAAAAATATCTTTTCCATACTGTGCAAAAATATGGAGCTTCTATATTTATCGCCAAATAATTTATTGACTACATATGGCAGAATAGCCGCTGATTCAAGAGATGACAAGGAAGCCGCATTGAATATCCTGAACATTTTGACACAGGCCATCGATATTACAAGTCAATGTATAGATAAGCTGCAAAATGAATTTGACAGCTTTACAAACATTGATATTAAGGAATTATCAGACCTTATAGAAAATGTGAAGGCAAAAACTGCTATCAGTACAGTCTCAACCAACCCTGCCGACATTGCAGTAGGTTCGGAATTACCCTCCGAGCTGGAGAACAGTCTGGAAAAGATAATGCAGTATTGCTCCTGTCCCCAGGATAAAATTGACAGCTTGAACAAACGGCTCAGCCAGTTCAGGGCTCTCAAGGACAAAACATCGGCAGATCCTGAAATAAGAGAACTCCGTGCTACTATTGCAAGTGATTTCTTTGCTATTTATGATGAGGCTTTTAAGAAAACCCAGGCTGACAACAGCTGTCCAAAACTGATAAGCATGTTTTTGAATTTCGGTTACATGGATGAGCGACTTGTGACCAAGGAACAGGCTATAGCGCTGTACAGGCTGTGTGACAAGGAATACAACTGTTCTGACTTCAACGTGTATAATACTAAAAAATGGCTTGAAATGATATACAATAATCAAAAGGAGCCATCTATCAACGATTTCGGTCAGGATTACTCAGATATATTCAGAGATATGAAGAAAAGGAAGATAGTAACTGATGCCGACAAACCTGCTTATGACCGTGATTTCAAAGCCAAAGTCAGTTTTGAAATAAATAATATGCTCAAGACAAACCAAAAAGTTTGTCACGGTCATATGAGCAGTTACTTCCCCATACTTCACAAGGATATTATAACCCGTGACCTGGAAAAAGCCGTTGTTACACCTGCCAAGCTGCAGCAGGCCATAAATAATCTGCTTGCAATCGATTTTTCAATATTCTATAGAGAAATCTGGTATAAGAACGACAAAAAAGGTATAGAAAAAGAACCCATAATGAAAGAGATCCGTCCGGATATAATTATTGTGCCTACCTTTGGTTCAAGAGTTTCCATGTGGCAGGAAATAACAGGAAAGGCGAGAAATACCCCCGGTAGATTTATCGTTCCGGCCTTTACTGATGAAAATCTTCCTGAATTGATGCTTAAATTAATCGGAGCCTTCCGCTGGGAACTTTGCAGAACCATGATGGGTGTGGCATGGAATGATATTACCGAGAAATCTTTGACTTCCGAATATACCGACTATATACAGTTCTTCAAGAAAAATCACGATCTGACCGAAGATGCAAAGGAAAAAATCAAAATTCAGATCCAGAAGAACAGAAATGTAATGAGAGAAATTTTTACCAGCGATTATGAAACCTGGATCAATTATGAATCCAAAGGCATACTTAGGTTGAACAAACTGGCGCGTTCAATCCTGTTCAGGTACTGCCCTTCTCCGAAAGAAATGCGTAATGCTCTGGCAAAGCAGCCTGCCTTTACTGATCTTTTGACACAGTTTAACAATTCCAGGGCCAAAACCGCCAAATCGCTGACCGGAAAATACGCCAAACTGTTTAAAAATGACCCTGTAGACAGGGATATGGAACTTAATTTGATATTTTACAGGGATATGTAAAGATATATAAGACATAAACCATACTACAGATTAAAATTTAAATATCATTAATTGATTGTTGGAAGGCCTGCATATCCAGATGCAGGCCTTTTAAATTTTCATTATCCCTTTTCAACGACAACTACCTCGATGCCCATTTTATCGTATTTTTTCAGTTCTTCTTCTGGAGCATCCCAATCGGTGATTAATATATCCAATTTATTTGCAGGACATATTCTTATTATGGAGTCAAATCCGATTTTTTCAGTAGGATATAGTCCCACTGTACACCTGGAACTGCCGATAATAGTATTCCAATAATCAACTGCCGCTGTTCTTTGTATTGAAAGACCAAACTCAGCAGATATGCAGGCAGATGTGATAAAGCTTTTATCAAATCTCATCCTCCTGATACATTCCATTGAAAATGAATCATAACAATTTCCCTTTGCATCCATCTCTCCGCCGGCTATTATCACGCGTATGTTATCATATTTTCTTAATTCTTCGGCAATAATTATAGAATTCGTTATGACTGTAATAAAAACATCCTCGGGAAGGTTTTGTGCCATAAAATATCCAACCGATGCAGAGGTAATAAAAATTACATCACGGTCTTTTATCATTGATACCGCTTTCATGGCAATTGCATGGTAATTGTCCTTAATAGTATCTATATCACGGGCAGTCATTTTCGGCGGTTTTGAAAAACCTATCTGCCGTATTGGCAAAGCTCCTCCGTGAGTACGTTTTAATAAACCGTTTTCCTCAAGTATTCTTAAGTCCCTTCTTGCTGTATCAAAGGATACGTTAAACATTTCTTGTATTTCATTTGCCGATATTCGCCCATTTTTTTCAAGATAGTCTAAAATTGCCCGATGCCTTTCCTCAATAAACATCTCCCTTACCTCCTTTTTGAAATCACACGTGTACTTTTCAGTTGTTCACATTTTATCACATTATTTCACATTCGTAAACGTTTATATTAACACTTTGTTTAATATTGTGAATACTATAAGTTTTAAAATAATATAAAACTTCCGTCAGAGTTATTAGAAAAAAATAAGACCGATACAAAGTCGGTCTATTTCTGCGAAATAACTTATATTCCATTTATATTTCTTTTCAACATAGCTAAATCACTGCTACACATTCAATTTCAATCAGTACATCCTTGGGCAGTCTTGCTACTTCCACGCAGGATCTGGCAGGAAAATCAGATGTAAAAAACTTCTTGTAAACTTCATTTATCACTGCAAAATCATTCATGTTTTTTATAAAAACAGTGGTTTTTATAACTTTTTCAAGACCTGTCCCTGCACCTGCCAGAACTGCAGCCAGGTTTTTGATGGCCTGCTGGGCCTGTTCGGCCACTCCGCCGGCGACAACTTCTCCGCTCTTTGGATCAACAGGAATCGCGCCTGAGGTATACACGAAATTTCCGACTTTTACTGCCTGTGAATACGGGCCTATCGCTGCAGGTGCCTTATCGGTAGAAATAATTTCAAAATTCATCGCTAATCTCCCCTTTTCTTATATATCCTGAATTTTCTTATTTAACTTAATGTGTTTGAAGCTTTTTCTGTTATTGGCATAGTCATCGACGATCTGACCGTTTCCAACAAGCATATACTTATAGCTCAGCAGGCCGTCAAGACCCACAGGACCTCTGGCATGAAGCTTGCTGGTACTTATGCCTACTTCGGCACCAAATCCGTATTTAAAGCCGTCACTGAATCTGGTTGAAGCATTCCAGAATACATTTCCCGAATCCACCAGATTCATAAACTTTAGTGCTGTCAGCCTGTTTGAAGTAACAATACTGTCGGTATGCCCAGAACCATAAGTATTAATGTGTTCAATTGCCTTATCTGCATCGGGAACAAGTTTTATCGAAATAGTGTAATCCAGATATTCCGTTGCCCAGTCTGAATCACTGGCTGCATTAACCGGTATAATTTTCCGCGTACCCTCATCACCATAGATTTCAACGTTCTTTTTATCCAATTCGGCCTTTAGCACCGGCAAAAATTCTGATGCTGCTGCTTCATGTACAAGTAAGGTTTCAGTGGCATTACATACTGCCACATACTGCGTTTTAGAATCAACTGTTATTTTTACCGCCATATCCAGGTCGGCATCCTTATCCACGTATACATGGCAAATTCCGTCCGCATGTCCCATTACAGGTATCCTGGAATTGTCCATGATATAGCGGACAAACTCGTTGGAGCCCCTTGGAATAACCAGATCGATATACTCATCCATTTTAAGCATTTCATTTACATCGTCACGGCTCTCCAGAAGAGTGATCCAGCCTTTTGGAAGACCTGCGGCAATAGTTGCCTTCTCAATTATACCTGTCAGGGCCCGGTTGGTTTCCATAGCTTCTCTACCGCCCTTAAGAAGCACGCTGTTCCCGCTTTTAAGACAAAGGGTCGATATCTGGACCAGCGCATCCGGCCTGGATTCAAATATAATACCTATTACACCTATGGGACAGGTTACCTTGTATAATTCAAGTCCCTCGTCCAGCATAGTGGAAAGCATGGTTTTTCCCACCGGCTCCTCCAGCTTTATAAGGCTTCTGATACCTTCCACAACATCATTAATTTTCTTTTCATCAAACTTCAGTCTTTTTAGAAGCGGTGCTGCCAGCTTTTCCTCTTCACTTCTTTTCAAGTCGGCGGTATTGGCAGCAATAAGTGTATCTTTATGTTCAAGCAGCGCATCAGCCAATGCCGACAGTGCTTTATTTTTGGCAGTACCGTCAAGTTCAGCCAGCTTTATGGAAGCTTCACTTGCCTTAATACAGACCTGCTTTATATCCATACTAACCTCCATCCCGCTGCAAGGCAGCGACACAAATAGAAATAAAAAGCCGCTTGCGCTTTTGTATTACTATAACACATTAAAATGATATAGTACACTTCCTTTATGATAAACACACGATATTTCGGCCAATTTAAAAGTTCTGCGGCACACACGCTTTATCTGCCTACAAATCCCACTTCATGGAACGCTCTACCGCCCTTTTCCACTTTGAATACAATGCATCAAAATGCTTTTTATTATTTGAAGGTTTAAATATTGTATCCAGGTTCCAGCTGTCGGCTATTTCCTCCCTGGATTTCCATATCCCGACTCCAAGCCCGGCCAGATAAGCTGCACCCAGCGCGGTTGTTTCCCTTATTACCGGCCTGAGTACCGGAATGTTTAATATATCGGACTGAAACTGCATCAAAAATTCGCTTACACTTGCTCCCCCGTCTACCTTCAGCATATTAAGTTCTATGCTTGAATCCTTTCTCATGGCTTCAAGGACATCTCTGCTCTGGTAGGCTATAGCTTCCAAAGTTGCTCTGACTATATGCATTTTATTTGTTCCTCTTGTCAAGCCTATAATTGTACCCCTTGCATACATGTCCCAATATGGAGCACCAAGGCCGGTAAATGCCGGAACTACATACACTCCGCCCGTATCCTCCACCTGTTCGGCCAAAATATCACTCTGCTGCGCACTCTCAATAATACCCAATTCATCCCTGAGCCACTGAATTGACGCACCTGCATTAAAAACACTGCCTTCCAATGCGTACTCAACTTCGTTGTCTATCCCCCATGCTATGGTGGTCAGCAGATTATTTTTTGATTCCACAGGAGTTTTTCCTGTGTTCATGAGTATAAAGCAGCCGGTGCCATATGTATTTTTTGCATCCCCGGGTTTAAAACAGGCCTGGCCGAAAAGGGCTGCATGCTGGTCTCCAGCTATTCCCGAAACAGGTATTCCGGCATCCAATATATTTTTGATAATTCTTTCCTTATATTCCAGACTGTCGTCACTCTTTGCTTCGTAAGTCCCGTATTTTGTGTGTGCACATATACCGGAGGAGGGAACAACCTTTGGCAGCATACATTCCGGAATATCTAGCACCCTGAGCATATCCTTATCCCATTGAAGTTCCTTTATGTTATACAGCATGGTCCTTGAAGCATTTGAATAATCGGTTACATGGGTCTGACCGCCCGACAGGTTCCATACCAGCCAGGAATCAATGGTTCCTGCAAGGAGTTCACCCTTTTCGGCCTTTTCTCTGGCACCTTCGACATTATCAAGTATCCATTTGATTTTGGTCCCCGAAAAATAGGCGTCTATTACAAGACCGGTTTTTCGCTTGATATCGGCTACCAGCCCGCTTATTTTCAAATTATCGCAGATATCGGAGCTTCTCCTGCACTGCCACACGATAGCGTTATAAACAGGTTTGCCGGTGGACTTTTCCCATACCACCACTGTCTCTCTCTGATTTGTTATCCCGATACAGGCAATCTGCTCAGGACTGACAGCAGCCTCTTCAATAGCCCCGGACATTGCCTCCAGCTGATCCTCGTATATAACAGAGGCATCATGCTCGACCCAGCCCGGCTGAGGGTATATCTGTCTTAAGGGAATGCTCTTCATACCGGCTATCTGACCTGTCAGGCTGTCGAACAGGACCGCCCTGGAACTGGTAGTTCCCTGGTCCAACGACAAAATATATCTTTTCTGCATAATGTCCTCCCATATAGATAAATTTCGAATGTATCACTAATAATATTTTATTATACCATTCTTATCAATATCAACTCACATACGTATACCGCAATTATGGCACAGACAGCTACCTGCAAAAGCCCTCTTTCGAAATACGCCATGACCGAAGCAATCACAAGTCCTGCTGCGGCAGAGGCCAGATGTCCCGTAGAGGTCAGTATGTCGGGAAATATCATTGCCCCCAGAACTGCATACGGCACATAGCTCAGAAAAGCCGTAAGAAAACGTGACCGTATTTTATTTTTAAAAATAGCCAGGGGCAGCACTCTGGGCAGGTAGGTGACCACCGCCATCACCAGAACTGCTGCCAGCATCTTATCCATATATTAACCTCCATGAGCCGCAATAGCGGCCACAAAATGTAATGAATATCTTCACTCCCCATCCGCTATGTGGCGAATAAAGGAGGTTCAAGTTTTGCTAAATGCTTTGGTATTGGCAAATACTTTGAATATTTTGCACGGTTATAAATTCACAGGTTAGCTTGAAAAATGCGAAGTTTACATTTCGTGCATACATCGTACGCTTCGCATAACAAATAAGCCCAAGGGCTTATTTGCGCATTTGAGTAATCAAGCGGCAGGCATACGCTTGTTTCATTACTATTTGTGT